>CALKYL010000462.1 GCA_938003515.1 uncultured bacterium | reverse complement strand
GAGGGGCTGCGGCGGGCCGGCGGGCTTCGTCATGTAGGGGTTCGCGGCGGCGGTCTTGCCGAGCTCGCGGTCGCACTCCTGCCCCTTCGCGGTCAACAGGATGATCTTGACGTCGGCGAGCGCGGGGTCCGCGCGGACTTCCTGGGTCACCTGGAAGCCGTTGATCTTCGGCATCATCACGTCGAGGAACACGAGGTCCGGCTTGTGTTCGCGGATCGCCGCGAGCGCCTCCTCGCCGTTGCGCGCCTCGAGCACCTCGTAGTCGCCCTTCTTGAGGACGAAGGTCAACGAACGGCAGATGAACGGCTCGTCGTCGACGACCAGGATCTTGGACCGCGTCATCCAGCTGCTCCTTGTTCCGTGCACCGAATGACGACAGCGGTGACGTCGTCCATGCCCGCCTGACCGCGCCGGAACTCGTCGAGTTCCTGGACCAGGCCGTCGAGGATCCGCTGCGCGCTCCGGTTCGGCGCCAGCTGCGCGAACAGCGCCGCGAGCCGCTGCTCGCCGAACATCTCGCCGGTCTCGTCGACCGCCTCGGGGATGCCGTCGGTGTAGAGCAGCATGCAGTCGCCCGGCTCCAGCCGGACCTGCCGCGATTCGTATTCGGGCTGCGGCAGGAAGCCGAGGATCGTGCCCTCGCTGGGCCACGCCTCGACGCGGTCGTCCGCGAGGCGGTAGACCAGCAGGTCGTTGTGGCCCGCGCTGACGTAGTCGACGGCGCGGTCGTTCGGCCGCAGCGCCACGGCCGCCGCGGTCAGGAAGCGCTCGGTGCGGGTCAGGTCCTCGTGCATGCGCTCGGCGAGCGCCGCGAACACCCGGTGCGGCTCGTCGTGGGCGAGCGACAGCGTGCGCAGCATCGCGCGCGCGCCGACCATGACCATGCCCGACGCGAGGTTGTGGCCGGAGACGTCGGCGACGACCGCCATCGTCCTGCCGTCGGCGAGCGGCACGTAGTCGAAGTAGTCGCCGCCGACCGCGCCGCAGGCGAAGTAGCCCGCCGCGACGTCGAAGCCGTCGAGCACGACCGGCCGTTCGGGCAGGATCTGCCGCTGGATCGCCTGCGCCATGCTGAGCTCCTTGCCCAGCGCGGCGACCTTGCGGGCGCCGAGCACGGCGCCGAGCATCGCGGCGAACGACTCCGCGACCTGCCCCTCCTCGTTGCCGAGCTCCGACGCGAACGTCGTCGGCTCGTCGGCGAGCGTCTCGGCGCGGTCGATCAGCACGAGCGCGCCGAGCGTGACGCGCTTGTCGCCGGCGCCGTAGGTGACCGGCACGCCGAGCACCTGCCGCGCCGCGAGGTGCTCGACCGACCCGCGCTCGCCGAGACGGCGGCCGGCCGGCACGCTGCGCAGCACGACGCCGTCGGCCGCGAGGATCTCGCCGAGCAGGCCGTCGAGCGGCTGGAACGGCTCGAGCTGCCGGTCGTGGATCTCCGCCGCGCTCCCAGGGCCGGCGAAGTGCACCACGACCTCGCAGCAGTCCTTCACCGGGTGGTAGGCGAGGAACACGACGCGCTGCACGCCGGCCGCGCGATGGCACGCTCGCACGCCGAGGGTCGCGATCTCGGCGTCGTCGCCGCCGGCCGAGAGCCGCGGCAGGGTCTCGCCCATCATCGAGACCTGCTCGAGCAACCGGAGCGCGCTCGCGTTCATGCTCTCCATGTCGCTCTCGAGCCGCTCGCGGTCGGCGACCGCGGCGAGCATCGCGCGCAGCACGTCGCGCGCGGCGTGCTCCGCCGGCAAGAGCCCGACGAGCGCGCCGCCGGGCAGCTCGACCCGGACCTCCTCGGCCCCGGCCGCCGCGTCGCCGAACGACTCGACGACCCGGTCGTCGGCGTCGTGCACGCGCACGGCCGCCGCGCCCACCAGCCGCGGGATCGCCCCGAGCAGCGCGCTGGATTCCCGGTGCAGCTTCACCGGGTCCTCAGGTGTTCGCGCTGACCCGTGCGCACTTCGTCATGCGGAGCCGGTTCCAGCCGTCCTCGCGGACGTATTCGACCTGGTCCATGACCATGCGCGCGATCCGGATCCCGTAGCCGCCGGCCTCGCTCGGCAGACCCTCGTCGAACTCCGGGTCGTCCGCCTCGTAGGCGAGCGGATCGAACGCCGGCCCCCGATCGCGCAGCTCGATCTGCAGCGCGTCCTCCGTCAGCTCGAAGACGACCTCGATCGGCTTCGACTGGTCGCGCTGGTAGCCGTGCCGGAGCACGTTCGTCACCATCTCCTGGAGCGCGAGCAGCACGTTGTATCGGGTTCCCTCCGGATCCTCGTCGAACACGACGGAGTCCAGCAGGGTCTCCCCGGTCTGCCAGACGAGGCGGAGGTGGTCCATCGGACCGGTGAGCTTGACGGCGACCTGTGCGAACATGATTCGTGGCAGCTACCTCGGGCCTATCGGCTGCCGGCCCCCGCCCGCTGAACCCGGGGGCGCCCCGACCCGGGACGCCGTGGCAACTCGCAGTGGCACCGCGCGCTCGCGGCTGGTAGCCTCGCGCCCGCGGCGACGAGCGGCCCGGAGGCCCCCGGGTCCACGTCGCAGGAGGGCCCTCCAGTGTTCGACCGACAAAGCGACCGAGAGCGGCGCGGCGCGCCTCTGTTGCGACAAGTCCTCTGTCTCGCGCTGCTCGCGTCGTTCACCTGGACGAGCTGCGCCGGCCCGATGCCGACCCGCGGCAAGCGGCCGACCTACGAGCCGCCGACGGCGGTCTCCGGGTCGATCACGTTCGCCCCGTCGCTGCTCGACCCCGAGGTCGAGGCCGACCACCTCGCGAGCGCCCGCGGCGCGCCGGCGCTGATGCGGCGGGCGTGGCTGGAGCTGCTGTTGCGCCGGCCGGAGTCCGCGCTCGACACCGCCGCGGAGGTGCTCTACGGGCCCGACCGGCCGTCGGCCCACGAGGAGGCCTTCGCGCGCTACCTGCGCGCCGAGGCGTTCCGCCTGCAGGGCTTCGCCGAGCGCGGCGCCTACGACCTCGAGCGCGCGCGCACGCTCGCGCTCGACCCCGAGCTGCAGCGACGGCTGCGGCCGGAGCCGCTCCCGCCCGCCGTCGCCGGCGTGCCGTGGGGCCACCTGGCCGTCGAGCCCCGCGACGGCTGGGCGGGCCAGTCGGCGGCCCGCCGCAACCTCGACCCGATGACGCGGCCGACCCGGGTCACGATCCACCACTCCGCGATGTACTTCCGGGACACGCGACCCCGCGCGTGCGCCGCGCAGATCGCGCGCATCCAGAAGGAGCACATGCAGAACCGCGGCTACGGCGACATCGGCTACCACTTCCTGATCGACCCCTCGGGTCGCGTCTGGGAGGGCCGGGAGCTGCGCTGGCAGGGCGCGCACGCGAGCGGCGACAACAACGTCGGCAACATCGGCATCTGCCTGCTCGGCAACTTCGTGCGGCAGCGCAGCGGCCAGGGGCCGACCGAGGCGCAGGTGCGCGCGATGGAGCAGCTCGTCGTGCAGCTGATGCAGCACTACCGCTTCGGCCCCGACGCGCTGTTCTGCCACAGCGACTTCAAGCCGACCGAGTGTCCGGGCCCGCGCATGACCCCGATCGTCAAGCAGCTCGCGCGTGAGCTGCGCGCCCGCGGCGCGTACCTCGCGCGGGCCGAGGACTGACGCGTCGATGGCGCCGGCCGTAGCCGCCGGCGGCAAGCCCCGCGGCGCACGTGCCGATAGCGGTGCGTGGCTTCGAACCGCGATCCGAGCGCGACGCAGCGCCTGCCCGGCGCCCGCACCAGCTGCGCGCTGCTGACGCTGTCGACGGTGATGCTGGCGTGGCCGGACCCGCCGACGGGCTTCGCGGCGATCGTGCGGCCGGCGTACTTCGCGCTCCTGACCTGGTTCTTCTGGCGCACCGGCCGCGCGAGCCCGGCGCTGCACTCGCAGCCGATGCGGCTGGTCTGCGGCGGCTTCTTCGTGCTGTGGCTCGGCTTCACGCTCGCGGCGGCGATCCACTTCAGCCGGCTCGAGCAGGACTTCTGGGCGTTCGTCTACCTGCGCGAGACGTGCGAGCGCGGCGCGTGGTTCCTGCTCGGCACGACGCTGATCTCCTACGGCCTGATGCTGTGGATCCCGCAGGTCGTCGAGAGCCACCGCCTGCTCGCCGAGCACTCGGCGCTGCAGCGCGGCGCGCTGCAGCGGGCCGAGTCCGCGCGCACCGAGCTCGAGCTCCGGCTCGTCGAGGCCGACCGGCGCGGCATGCTCGGCGAGCTGGCGGCGAGCATCGCGCACGACCTTCGCAACCCGCTGACGGTCGTGAAGGGCACGGCCGAGTCGCTCTGCCGGCGGCCGCGCACCCAGCAGGAAGTCGCCGAGCAGACCGACGTGATACGCCGCAACATCGACAAGGCAGACCGCACCATCGAGAGCCTGATCGACCTCGTGCGCCCGAAGGCGCACGCGCCCGTCGACGTT
>CALKYL010000461.1 GCA_938003515.1 uncultured bacterium | reverse complement strand
GCTCGACGCACGCGCCCGGGGGCACGTCGGCGACCCGCAGCTCCTGCGGCGTCGCGAAGTCCTCCAGCTCGACCGTCACCTGCAGGTCGCGAAGGGGTTCGGCGCCCGCGTTGCGCAGCGTCACGCCGTGCAGCGCCGGCACCGCGCTCTGCTGCATCGCGTAGCAGAGCTCTGCGGCGCAACGCACCGAGACGACGATTCCGGAGCCGCTCACGGCCGCGCAACGTAGACAGCCGGCGCGCGATCGGCCATCGGCAACCGTTCGGCCGCCGCGCTGCGCGGGCCGCGCCTCAAGACTGCCGCCGGTCGAGGTGGGTGTAGCCGCCGTCGACGAACAGCACCTGTCCGGTCGTGTGGCTCGCCCGCCGCGACGCGACGAACGCGACGGTGTCGGCGATCTCCTCGGGCGTCGTGAACCGCCGCCCGAGCGGGATCGAGCGTTCGATGCGGCGGCGTTCCGCGTCGGGGTCGGGCAGGGTCGCGAGCCAGCGCTCGTAGAGCGGCGTCATGACCTCGGCCGGCACGACCGCGTTGACCCGCACGCCGGCGGGCGCGAGCTCGAGCGCCCATTCACGCGTCAGCCCGAGCACGCCGGCCTTGGCCGCGGCGTAGGCCGAGGTGCCGCCCTGCCCCGTGACCGCGACCTTGGAGCCGACGTTGACGACGGCGCCGCGCGCCCGCTCGAGGTGCGCGCGGGCGACGTGCAGCATGGTGTAGTAGTGCACGAGGTTCTGCCGCAGCGACGCCGCGAACGCCTCCGGACCGGCGTCCAGGCCGACGCCGTCGTTGCGGCCGGCGTTGTTGACCAGCACGTCGAGCCGCCGAAAGCGCGCGACCGTCTCGTCGACGGCCCGCCGGCACGTGTCGGCGTCGGCGAGGTCGCCGCGGATGGCCAGCAGGACCCCCTCCCCCCCGCGGGCGTCGTCCCTGTCGACGACGGCGACCCGCGCGCCCTCGCGCGCGAGGCACGCGGCGATCGCGCGCCCGATGCCGCTGCCGCCGCCGGTCACGAGGGCCACCGCGTCGCCGAGCCCGAGGTCCATGGCGACAGATTACGGGCTGCCGGGCCGGGCGCGACCGCGCGCAGGCGGCGGCCGCTGTGCCGGCGCGGTAGGATCGGGGCATGTAGGAGGTGCACATGGAGACGACGGTCACCGGCTTGTTCCCCGATTCCGCCACCGCGACCCGGGCGCGACAGGACCTGCTCGCCGCCGGGTTCCCGCCGGAGGCGATCACGACCCTGACCCGCGAGACGAAGGGCCTGCACGACCTGCTCGGCGAAGAGACCTCGGACGCGCTGCGGGGCGCGGCGATCGGCGCCGGCACCGGCGCCGTCGGCCTCGCGGTCGCGGCGGCGGCGATGTCGCCGCTGGCGCTGGGCGTGTTCGAGGCGCACTGGGCGCTCGCGGCTCCCGCCGGCGCAGCGATCGGCGGCGCGATCGGCGGCGTCATCGGCTTCCTGATCGGGTCGGCGACCGGCCACCAGGTGCAGGAGCAGTACGAGGTGCTGATCGAGAACGGCGCGCAGGCGCTCGCCGTCAACACCGACGGTCGGCACGCGGCGATCGCCTTCGAGACGCTGCGCCGCGCCGGCGGCGTCGAGCTGTCGACGAGCGTGCACCGCAAGAGCCACGTGCGGGCGACGGCCTGACCCCGACGCCCGGGCGCCGCCCGAGGCGGGCCGGGCCGCCCGGACGAAGACCGGAGCGGACATGCATTATGTTGCATGTCGCACGGCCGATAACTGCGCTATCCTGCTTGCGCATCCGGGCCTTCGAGCCCACACTGTTCGCCCCTGCAACCCGACGCTCTCATCCGCAGCGGCATGACCGACTTCAATCGACACCCCGACAGCTACCACCACTGGCAGCTCACGATCGATGGCGACGTCGCGCACCTGCGCATGAACGTCGACCCGGCGCACCCCTTCAAGGACGGCTACGAGCTCAAACTCAACAGCTACGACCTCGGCGTCGACATCGAGCTCGCCGACGCGATCCAGCGGCTGCGCTTCGAGCACCCCGGCGTCAAGGCGCTCGTCGTCGGCAGCGCCCAGGAGCGGGCGTTCTGCGCGGGCGCGAACATCCCGATGCTCGCCGGGAGCAGCCACCCCTTCAAAGTGAACTTCTGCAAGTTCACCAACGAGACGCGGCTGTCGCTCGAGGATGCGAGCCAGCACTCGAACCTCAAGTCGATCTGCGCGGTGCACGCGGCGTGCGCCGGCGGCGGTTACGAACTCGCGTTGGCCTGCGACGAGATCCACCTCGTCAACGACAACAACTCGGCCGTGTCGCTGCCGGAGGTGCCGCTGCTCGGCGTGCTGCCCGGCACGGGCGGACTCACCAGGCTCGTCGACAAGCGCAAGGTGCGCCGCGACCGCGCCGACGTGTTCTGCACGATGGCGGAGGGCATGCGCGGGAAGAAGGCGCTCGCGTGGGGCCTCGTCGACGCGATCTGGCCGAAGTCGAAGTTCCAGGAGAGCGTCGACGCGCGCGCGAAGGAGCTCGCCGAGGCGGCTCCTTCGAAGCACGGGCTCGGCGCGGACCGGAAGGGCATCCGGCTCGAGCCGGTCCGGGCGGAGCACGGCGAGAACGGCTTCCGCTACCGCCACGTCGAGGTCGCGGTCGACCAGGACCGCCGGGTCGCGACGATCACGCTGCACGGCCCGAGCGGAAAGCAGCCGAAGAACGGCGCCGAGTACGTCGCAGCCGGCTGCGACGCGTGGGCCCTCGCCTGCTGGCGCGAGCTCGACGACGCGCTGCTCCAGCTGCGCTTCGACCACGAAGAGGTCGGGCTGATCGTGCTGAAGTCGCGCGGCGATCGCGAGGCGCTGCTGCAGGTCGAGAAGGACCTGGCCGCCGACCGTTCGCACTGGCTGTGCAACGAGATCGTGCTGCACATGGCGCGCGTGCTGCGGCGCTTCGACCTGATGGCGCGGTCGAGCTACGCGCTCGTCGACGCCGAGGCGTGCTGCGCCGGCGCTTTCCTCGAGCTGGCGCTGGCGTGCGACCGCGTCTACGTGCTCGACGACGACGCGGTCGGGCTCGCCATCGGCCCGCTGTCGGCGGGCGCGCTGCCGATGAGCAACGGCATCACCAGGCTCCAGAACCGTTTCCTCGCCCGGCCCGAACAGGGCGAGCGCCTCGCCGCCGAGCAGCCGACGCTCACGGCCGTCGAGGCCGACGAGCAGGGCCTGTGCACGTATCTGCTGGACCCGGTCGACTGGGACGACGACGTGCGCATCGCGCTCGAGGAGCGCGTGTCGCTGTCGCCCGACGCGCTGACCGGCATGGAGGCGTCGCTGCGCTTCGCCGGCGGCGAGACCTGCGACAGCAAGATCTTCGGCCGCCTGAGCGCCTGGCAGAACTGGATCTTCACGCGCCCGAACGCCACCGGCGACGAGGGTGCATTGACGCGCTACGGCGCGCCCGAGGGCGCCCGTTTCGACTGGAGAAGGACCTGACACCCAACATGAGCACCGTCGACCTCGAAGCCAAGATCCCCAACAACGTCGGCCTGCGCGACAACAAGCGCCTGATGATGGCGCTCGAGAAGTGGCAGCCGAAGTTCCTCGACTGGTGGAAGGAGCTCGGCCCGTCCGACTTCAACCAGAACGACGTCTACCTGCGCACGGCGGTCGGCGTCGGCCAGGGCGGCTGGGCGCACTTCGACTACGTCAAGATGCCGGACTACCGGTGGGGCATCTTCCTCGCCGAAGGCCCCGCGGACCGCAAGATCCACTTCGGGGACAACCTCGGCGCAGAGGCCTGGCAGACGGTGCCCGGCGAGTTCCGCAACCGCCTGCGCCGGCTGATCGTGACGCAGGGCGACACGGAGCCCGCGTCGGTCGA
>CALKYL010000460.1 GCA_938003515.1 uncultured bacterium | reverse complement strand
GGGTGACGCTGATCGACCGCCGCGCGCCGTCGAAGCAGGCGCTCCGCCTGGTGGCGGACTGCCTGAAGGCCGGCGAGGTCGTCTGCGTCTTCCCCGAGGGCACGCGCAGCCGCGACGGGCGCATCGCGCCGTTCAAGAGCGGCGTCGAGTTCCTCGTGCGCCGCACCGGCGCGACCGTGCTGCCGGTCGGCATCGACGGCGCCTTCCGCGCGCTGCCGCGCGGCGCCTGGCTGCCGCGGCCGCGCAAGATCGTCGTGCGCTACGGCGAGCCGTGGCCGGCCGAGCAGGTGCTGGCCGACGGCGGCGTCGAGCGCCTGCGGCGCCGCGTCGCCGAGCTGTCGCGCTGCGAGCTCGTCGCGGCGCAGCCCATCGCGCCGGAGGCGATGTCCGATCCTTCCAGAACCGCATCTGCGGGCGGTGGGGCGTGAGCCCCTCCCGTCCGCGACCGTCGACCGGGTGGTCCGGCCGACGGGACTGTGATCGCCGGGTCGGTGACGGCCCGGTCCCTTCATCGTCGTAACCGTTCGATTGTGTCCCTAACCCCTGGTTTCGTTTGATGCACGGCAAGAGCCTGATCAAGAAGTTCGCACTGCCCGACGACGAGTTGTCGCGGCTCACCTCCGAAGCGCTCGGCAGCACCACGCTGGACGAGCTCGACCATGCGATCGGCAAGACGGTCGCCGAGCTGGCCCCGCACAAGATCGTGCGCGGCAAGGTCATCAAGGTGCAGGAGGACGGCACGGTCGTCGTCGACGTGAGCTACAAGGCGGAGGGGCAGATCTCGCTCGACGAGTTCCCCGATCCGCTCGAGGTCAAGCCCGGCGTCGAGGTCGAGTGCCTGGTCGAGGCGATCAACGACGCCGAGGGCTACATCCTGCTGAGCAAGCGCAAGGCGGACCGCATCCGGGGCTGGGAGAACATCATCCAGACCCACCAGGAGGGCGACACCGTGCGCGGCATGGTGCTGCGCAAGATCAAGGGCGGCCTGCTCGTCGACATCGGCGTGCCGGTCTTCCTGCCGGCCTCGCAGGTCAACATCCGGCGCGCCGGCGACATCGGCGACTGGATCGGCAAGGAGATCGAGGCGCGCATCATCAAGATCGACGAAGAGCGCATGAACATCGTGATCTCGCGCCGCAAGCTCATCGAGGAGGAGCGCGAAGCGAAGAAGATCCAGCTGCTGACCGAGCTCGAGGAGGGTCAGGTCCGCAAGGGCATCGTCAAGAACATCGCCGACTTCGGCGTGTTCGTCGACCTCGGCGGCATCGACGGCCTGCTGCACATCACCGACATGTCGTGGGGCCGCGTCAACCATCCGTCCGAGATGGTCAAGCTCGACGACGAGGTCGAGGTCAAGGTGCTCAAGATCGACCGCGAGCGGGAGCGCATCGCGCTCGGCATGAAGCAGAAGACCGCGTCGCCGTGGGAGAACATCACCGACAAGTACCCGATCGGCAAGCGCGTGAACGGCGAGGTCGTCAACCTGATGAGCTACGGCGCGTTCGTCAAGCTCGAGGACGGCGTCGAGGGCCTCGTGCACATCTCCGAGATGTCGTGGACCAAGCGCGTCAACCACCCGAACGAGGTCGTCAAGCAGGGCGACCAGGTCGAGGTCGTCGTGCTCGAGATCGACACCGAGAAGCAGACGATCTCGCTCGGCATGAAGCAGACCGAGGTCAACCCGTGGGACATGGTCGCGGAGAACTACCCGCCGGGCACGGTCATCCGCGGCAAGGTGCGCAACCTGACCAACTACGGCGCGTTCATCGAGCTGCAGGAGGGCATCGACGGCCTGCTGCACATCACCGACATGTCGTGGACCCGCAAGATCACGAACCCGAACGAGGTCGTGAAGAAGGGCGACGAGATCGAGTGCGTCGTGCTGTCGGTCGACCAGGACAAGAAGCGCATCGCGCTGGGCCTGAAGCAGCTGCAGCAGGACCCGTGGAGCAGCGACATCCCGGCCCGCTACCACATCGGCGACAGCGTGCCCGGCACGGTCACCAAGATCACCAACTTCGGCGTGTTCGTCGAGCTGGAGCCGGGCCTCGAAGGCCTGCTGCACATCTCGGAGCTCGCCGACCACAAGGTCGACAACCCCGAGGACGTCGTCAAGGTCGGCCAGAAGGTCGAGGTGCGCATCATCAAGATCGACACCGACGAGCGGAAGATCGGCCTGACGCTGATCCAGGCGCACTTCGACGAGGCCGAGGAGGGCGAGACCCCGACGCAGACCGAGCCCGAGCCGCAGCCGCAGCCGACGCTCGGCTCGCTCGCCGACCAGCTCAAGGGCATCGGCCAGCGCGTCAGCGCCCGCGAGGCCGCGCAGAAGGACACGGAGGAGAACGAGGACAGCTAGTGGCTCCGGCGCGACCGGCGACGGCACGGATGCGAGCGCGCCCCGCGTGCGCGCTCGCGCTGGTCGCCGCCGGCTGCGTGACGACCTACGAAGCGATCGATCCGGGCGACGAGGCCGACACGCTGTCCCGGGCGGTGCCGGTGACGATCCCGATCCCGGCCGCGGCCGACGGCGAGAGCGCGCTGTTGTTCGAGTTCTACGGCGGCGTGCTGCGCCGGCTCCAGGACGCCGCCGCGGACGGCGACACCGCGACGCTCGACGCGATGCTCGCGCAGTACGACCGGTCGGACCTGCCGCGGTCGATCGCCGAGCACCTCGCCGGCTACCGCGCGATCGCCCGCGGCATCCGCTTCCAGCGGCACGTGGCGGCGTCCGGCCGGCTCGAGCCGCTCGGCCCCGACGGCCGAC
>CALKYL010000459.1 GCA_938003515.1 uncultured bacterium | reverse complement strand
CCTCCTGGTCGCCGTGTTGGCCGACGCCGCCGAACCGGACGTGCGCGCGCTCGACCTCGGGCACCTCGGCGTGATGCCGGAGTCGCGCACGTTCCACGGCCGCGACGTGCTCGCGCCGGTCGCGGCATGGCTCGCGAGCGGGCGCTACGGGTTCTCGGCGATGGGGCCGCGCGTCGACGACTGGCACCGCGACGACCTCGTCTTCGGCGGCCCCGAACGCGTGGTGCACGTCGACCGCTTCGGCAACCTGGTGACGAACGTGCGGGCGGCACGGCTCGCGCCGGGCGCGCGGATCGCCGTCGCCGGCCGGGAGGTCGGGCTGCACGGCACCTACGGGGACGTCGGACAGGGCGAGCTGCTCGCGTACGTCGGGTCGTTCGGGCTGGTCGAGGTCGCCGCCCGCGACGGCAGCGCGGCGGCCGCGCTCGGCGCCGCCCGGGGCGCTCCGGTCGCGCTGTGCGCCGGGTAGGATCGGCGGCCGAACATGAGCACCACCCAGCCTCTCCGCACGCGTCGCATCCGCATCGTCGGCGTGCCGATGGACCTCGGCGCCGGCCGCCGCGGCGTCGACATGGGGCCGTCCGCGATCCGCATCGCCGGCGTTACCCAGAGCCTGAAGAAGCTCGGCCACGACGTCGAGGACGACGGCGACGTCGGCGTGCCCGCGCCCGAGACGCGCGCGCCGGGCGACGAGAAGGCCCGCTACCTCGAGCCGATCTACCACGTCTGCAACCGGCTGCGCCTGCGCGTGCGCCGCGCGCTGGACCAGGGCGACACGCCGGTCGTGCTCGGCGGGGACCACAGCATCGCGATCGGCACCGTCGCCGGCGTCGCCGAGCACTTCCGCGAGAGGGGCGAACGCGTCGGCCTGATCTGGGTCGACGCGCACGGCGACATGAACACGCCCGAGAGCTCGCCGACGGGCAACATCCACGGCATGCCGCTCGCGACCCTGCTCGGCATGGGCCACCCGAAGCTCGTCGAGATGGGCGGGTTCTCGCCCAAGGTGGACAAGGAACTCGTCTGCCTGATCGGCGTGCGCGACATCGACGACACCGAGCGCGCGATCATCCGCCGCTCGGGCATCCACGCCTACACGATGCGCGACGTCGACGAGCGCGGCATGCGCGCCGTCATGGAGGAGGCGATCCGCCACGTGAGCGAGGGCACGGCCGGCTTCCACGTGTCGTTCGACCTCGACGGCATGGACCCGCGCGACGTGCCCGGGACCGGCACGCCGGTCAAGGGCGGCATCAGCTGGCGGGAGGCCAACCTCGCGATGGAGATGGTCAGCGACACCGGCCGCATGACCAGTCTCGAGGTCACCGAGCTCAACCCGATCCTCGACGTGAAGAACCAGTCGGGCGAGGTCGCGGTCGACGTGATCTCGAGCGCGTTCGGCAAGCGCATCCTGTGACGCGCCCGCCGGCGCCCGTCACCAGTCGATGCCGAAGGTGACGTCGGCGTACAGGCCCTGGTCGAGCGCGCCCTCGATGGGATCGAACGCCGACGCGCCGTTGCTCAGCTCGTAGTCGCCGGCCAGCACGAGGCCCGCGCGCGCCTGCAGCGAGACGTTGTCGCTGAAGCGCTGCGTCAGTCCGAGGTAGGTCACGACCTCCTGGATCTGCACGTCGGCGCGCTGGCGCCCGAGCGCCTCGGAGGTGCGCACGTGGTACTGCGCGCCCTGCACGAACGCGCCGAAGGCGAACGAGGTGCTCGGCGACGGCCACCAGGACATCTCGACCATCTCCGGCGCCAGCACGTCGATGCGGAAGCCGTCGACGACCTCCCAGCTGAAGCCGAGCATGGGCAGCCACGGTGCGTCCTCGAAGACCTGGCTGTAGCGCGCGCCGATCTTGAAGAAGAAGTTGTCCATCGTGCGCACGGTGAACAGCGTCGACGACGGGAAGTCGTAGTCCTTGCTCTTCAGACCGGAGTCGAGGTCGGAGTAGGCGCCGGGGTTGGTCTCGACTTCCCACAGCACGTTGTCGGCGAGGAACCAGCCGAATCCGAGCCGCACGCCGGCCGCGGTCAGCGTCTCGTCGCCGAAGCCGCCGGGGTTGTTGTTGGTGCCGAAGTCCGACGAGGTCAGGTAGCGCCGGCCGTACTGGTAGACGCCGAACAGCAGGTAGGCCTCGGTCGTGATCACCACCGGGAACTCGACGTCGACGTCGTATCCGAGCAGGTCGAAGCTGCCCGGCTCGTCGCCGATGCGCATGTTCGGGAACGCGCGCGCGCGCAGCTCGACGTTCGGGTCGTAGCGCTCGTAGCGATCCATGAACTCGCCGTGGTGCAGGCGGAACTGCCCGACCAGCGTGTAGTCGACCTGGTCCTGCGGCTGCGCGCGCGTGTCGAAGCGCCGCGGCCCGCGCAGCGCGTCGAGGTGCGAGTCGCCCGACTGGCGGCGCGAGAGCCCCGCCTCGAAGCTGCCCGTCCCCTCGGGCGCGAGAACCGAAGATGCGGCCGTGCCCTGCGCCGCCGCCGAAGCGACGACGAGGCACGCGCCGAGAACGACCCGTGCGAATTGGTAGCGCATACGCCCTGTCTGACCGTGGTTGACCGTCTGACCGTGGTGACCGCACGCGATCGTCACCACGGCAGCATCGGATTCAAGACCAAAGGTCGCGCGCCACGGTGGGGAGACTTGCCCACAGGGCGCGGCACGCCGTCGTGGACGGGCGCCGCCCGGCTGCGGTCAGCGCTGGAAGATCGGCAGGTACTGCCGCGGCATCTGCAGCAGGATGCACGCGACCGCCGTCGCCAGCTCGTCGCCCGGACCGACGCGGTTGCGCCACCGCCCGTCGGGTCCCTGCGAAGCGAGCAGATCCTCCGCCAGACGGGCATAGAACGCCCGCAGGCGGGTGCCGCCGAACTGGTAGAAGGCCTGCGCCGCGTAGTAGTTGCCGTACCAGTAGTAGAAGTGCGTCGCGTAGTAGTCGGCGAGGCTGCCGTAGCTGCGCTCGAGGAAGCTCAGCACCGGGTCGCTGAGGTCGTCGTCGTGGATGCCGGCGCTCGACAGGGCGGTCAGGGCCGCCGCGTTGATCGCGTACTCGCGCGACTTGTCGTAGGCGCCGCGCCCGTAGATCTTGTACCAGTAGAGCCCCTGGTCGGGCCCGTTGGGCACGCGGCTCTTCTGCACGTAGCCGATCGCGCGCGCGATGGTGTCGCTCGGCACGCGGATGCCGATGTTGCGCGCGGCGCGCAGCGCCTGCAGCTGGCAGACGGTCACCGACAGGTCCGTCTCGCGATCGAACGCGTTGTAGCGCCAGCCGCCGTAGGCGTTCTGGCTGTCGACGATCAGGTTGACGGCGCGCTCGAGCGTCTCCTTCGTGCGTTCGTTGGCCGCCATGCCGTAGACCTCGGCGAGGAACAGCGTCGCGAACGCGTGGCTGTACATGCGCGTGCCGGCCGCGGACAAGAGGCCGTTCTCCTGCGCGCGCGTGATCACGTAGTCCTGGGCCCGGCGCACGGCGTCGCGGTGCTCGCCGCGGTCCGGCAGATGCCCGCCGGCGAGGAACGCCATGCCGCACAGCGCGGTGACGCCGAGGTGGCCCTCGCCCCGCTGCCGCTGGAGCTCGGGCAGCATGCCCTGGGCGAGCAGCTCGTAGTCGTCCATCATCTTGTGGCCGACGTAGCCGGTCCAG
>CALKYL010000458.1 GCA_938003515.1 uncultured bacterium | reverse complement strand
GGCTCCCGTTCCGGACGTCCAGCTGCCGCCTCCCGCGGCCGACGGCCCGGCGGCGCAGCACCTCGCGTTCGACCCGACGCTCGCGCGCGGCCTCAGCTACTACACCGGCCCGATCTTCGAGATCCGCGTCGACGGCCTCGCGGGCTCGATGGGCGGGGGCGGTCGCTACGACGACCTGATCGGCATGTTCCAGAAGCAGCCGGTGCCGGCGGTCGGCTTCTCGCTCGGCCTCGAGCGCGTGCTCCTGGTGATGGAGGAGCGCGCGATGTTCCCAGCGCTGGGCGTCGGCCCGCAGCTGCTCCTGTGCCGCACCGGCGACGTCCCGGCGGCGGTGGCGATCGGCGTCGCGACGCGGCTGCGGGCCGCGGGGGCGCGGGTCGAGGTCTACGCCGACGACGCGGCGGTGAAGAAGCAGCTCGCCTACGGCAACGCGATCGGCGTTCCGTTCGTCGGCATCCTCGGACCGCAGGAGGTCGAGGCCGGCACCGTCGCGCTCAAGGATCTCGGCACCGGCTCCCAGGAGGCGCTCGCCGTCGACGCCGTCGCGGCGCGGCTCTCGGCCGCTGCGCGTGGCAGGGAGTAGACTGCCCCGAGCGATGCCCGAGACGAGCCGACCGAGCCCGAGCGACCGCAGCCGCAGCCCCCTCCTGCCGGAGGAGATGGACCTCGTCGCGAACGTCGTGGCCGCGCTGGAGCGCGCCGGCGGCGAGCAGGCGCACGCGTCGATCGCGGCGATCCGGCAGGCGCTCGAGAGCCTCGCGCTGTTCGGGGAGCTCCTGGTTCGCTACCCGTCGCCGCTGCAGGAGCAGGAGCTGCACGGCAGGCGGCGCGGGCTCGAGACGCTGGTCGACACGCTGGTCGCGACCGACCAGGCGACGTTCCCGTTCCGCGCGCCGACGCAGGCGCTCGTCGGCCGCGCGATGAACATGGCGCAGATCAACTTCCTGCGCATGCTCTGGCACCTCAGCGGGCGGCTGCCCGACCCCGCCGACGCGGCGAGCATGCGCGAGCTGTCGGCGCGGCGGCTGCGCGCGAGCGTGCACTGTCGTCTGGTCGAGGAGGTGCTCGTCGATCTGGTCATCGACCCCGACGTGCGGCGCGACGTGCGGGCGCAGGGCGTGCGCAACCTCGCGCAGCTGTGGGGCAACCGCCTGACCTGGCGCGTGCACGAGTTCTTCCCGATCCTCGCGGCGACCTGGGAGGCGCGCCAGCGCGTGCGCGTCATCGGCGGCTCGCTGGCCGGCAACTGCGAGCTGTTCCAGCTGCTGACGAAGGGCGCCGACGAGGAGTTCGTCGACCTGTTCACGGACCGCGCCTACGACGAGGTCGAGCAGCAGGCGTTCCGCGAGTTCCTGTTCGGCACGTCGTCCGAAGAGCTGGAGCGGCTCGCACAGCGCATGGCTCGCGAAGGGTTGAGCAGCATCGAACTCGACAGCCGCGTCGATGCCGGCGCCCGCGACGCGGGCTCGGTGCTGTTCGAGTTCTTCCGCGCCCGGCTGGTGCAGTGCGGCGCGCGCCGCGTCGCCCGACTGCCGGGCCCGCGGCACACCGCCGAGGGCTACGTGATGCGGGCGTGGCTCGAGCGCCAGGTCGCGGCCGGGCGCGGCTGACGCGCGGCGTCGCCGTGCCGGAGCGCCCGTTCCTCAGTGCGCCTCGAGCCAGCTGCGGCCGGAGCCGACCGAGACCTCGAGCGGCACGCGCAGCTCCGCGGCGCCGGACATCGCGTCGCGCACGATCCGTTCGACCTCCGCGAGCTCGTCCTTCGGCACGTCGAGCACCAGCTCGTCGTGTACCTGCAGGATGAGCCGCGCGCGCAGCCGCCGGCGCGTCAGCGCGCCGTGCACGGCGAGCATGGCGCGCTTGACGATGTCGGCGGCCGCGCCCTGGATCGGCGTGTTGACCGCCATGTTCTCGGCGGCGATGCGCTGCATCGCGTTGGTCAAGTCGATGTCGGGCAGCGGCCGGCGCCTGCCGAACATCGTGCGCACCTCCTTCTCGTCGCGGGCCTGCTGCAGCGACGCGTCGAGGTGTCGCTTGATGCCAGGCAGCGCGCGGAAGTAGCCGTCGATGAAGCGCTTCGCCTCGGGCGGCCGCATGCCGGTCTCGGCCGCGAGCCGCGACGCGCCCATGCCGTACATCAGGCCGTAGTTGACGATCTTGGCCTGGTTGCGCAGCTCGGGCGTGACCAGGTTCGGCAGCATGCCGTGCACCAGCGCGGCGGTGCGGGCGTGGATGTCCTCGCCGCGCTGGAACGCCTCGAGCAGCGCCTTGTCGCCCGACAGGTGGGCCATGATGCGCAGCTCGATCTGCGAGTAGTCGGCCGACAGCAGGCGCCAGTCCGGCGCGCGCGCGACGAACGCCGCGCGCACCTTGCGGCCTTCCTCGGTCCGGATCGGGATGTTCTGCAGGTTCGGATCCTCGCTGCTCAGCCGGCCGGTGGCGGCGACCGCCTGGTTGAACGTCGTGTGCACGCGGCCGGTGGCGGGCGACACGAGCGCCGGCAGGCTGTCGACGTAGGTGCCCTTCAGCTTCTGCAGCTGGCGCCACTCGAGCACGAGCTGCGGCACCTCGTGCTTCTTCGCCAGCCGCTCCAGCACCTCGTGGTCGGTCTTGTACTGCCCGGTCGGCGTGCGGCGCGGCTTCGGCTGCTCGGCGAGCCGGTGCACCTCGAGCTCGTCGAACAGGACGACGCCGAGCTGCTGCGGCGAGCCGAGGTTGAACTCGTGGCCGGCCCGCTCGAACACCCGCTCCTGCAGCTCCTCGAGCCGCTCCTGCAGCTCGGTCGAGAGGCGCGCGAGGTGCTGCTGGTCGATGGCGATGCCCTGCTGCTCCATGTCGAGCAGCACCGGCACGAGCGGCAGCTCGAGCTCGCGGTAGAGCGCCTCGGTCTCGTGCCGCGTCAGCGCCTCGCGCAGCGGCTGCGAGAGCCGCGCGACGAGGTCCGCTTCCTCGCAGACGTACTCGCCGACGAGCCTGGGATCGACCTCCGCGAAGGTGCGCTGCTTCTTGCCGGCGCCGAGCACGTCCTTCTGCGCGGTCTTCTTGTAGGCGAAGTGCTTGAGCGCGAGGTCGGCGAGCGAGTGCGAGCGAAGCCCCGGCTCGGCGCAGTAGCTCGCCAGCATCGTGTCGCAGTCGACGCCGCCGAGCGTCAGCTCCTCGGGGCCGAACGCCGCGAGCAGCCGCTTGAGGTCGTGCGTGTCCTTCGCCGGCGTCGCGGCCGCCAGCGCGTCGCGCAGGCGCGCGAGCACGGCGTCGCGGCCGCCGGGCAGCAGCGGCGGGTCGGCGTCGAGCGGAACGTAGACGGCCTCGCCCGGGGCCAGCGCGAACGCGACCCCGACGAGCCGCGCCGCCGGCGCGCGGCCGCCCGACGTCTCGGCCGCGACGCCGACGCGCTCCGACTTCGCGATCCGCCCGAGCAGCGCGTCGAGCTCCGCTCGGGTGCCGACGACCGAGTAGCGCTGCTCGACGTGCTCCTGCGGCGCGGCCCGGCTGGCGAGGTCGCCCAGCAGGTTGCGGAACTCGAGCCGCTGGAACAGCGGCCGCAGCTTGTCGGGGTCCGGGGTCGGCGGCGGCAGCGCCGCGACGTCGACGTCGAGCGGCAGGTCGAGCCGCAGGGTCACGAGCTCCCGCGACAGACGCGCCTGCTCCCGGTGCTCGGCGAGCGACTTCTTGATCGACGGTTTGTCGACGTCGTCGAGGTGCTCGTAGACGCCGTCGAGCGAGCCGAACTGGCGCAGCAGGTCGACGGCGGTCTTCTTGCCGACCCTCGGCACGCCGGGCACGTTGTCCGAGCTGTCGCCGACGAGCGCCAGGAGGTCGACCATCTGCCGTGGCGGCACGCCCCACTTCGCCTCTGCCGCCTTGGCGTCGAGGATCTCGGGCTTCTGGGTCGAGCTGCGCAGGTTCCACAGCTTGACCCGGTCGTCGACGATCTGCAGGAAGTCCTTGTCGCCGGTCACGACGAACACCTCCATGCCCGCGTCGCGGCCGCGCACGGCCAGCGTGCCGATGACGTCGTCCGCCTCGTGTTCGTCCGCGCCGACGAGCGTCAGGCCGAAGCCGTCGACGGCCTCCCGGATGTCGTCGAGCTGCACCTGCATGTCGTCGGGCATCTTGGCCCGGGTCGACTTGTACTCCGGGTAGATGCGGGTGCGCAGCAGGTCGCTGCGCGGCCCGTCGAACGCGATCGCGACCGCGTCGGGCCGCTCGCGTTCGAGCAGCGCGCGCAGGGTCGTGCAGAAGCCGTAGGTCGCCGCCGTCGGGTGGCCGCTCTCGGTCGTCAGCGGCGACCGGCCGGTGCCCTGGAAGGCGAAGAAGCTGCGGTAGGCGAGGGCCGTACCGTCGATCAGGAAGAGCCGTCTCCGTGGCGCGTCGTCACCGCTCACGCGGGCTACTTGAGCAGACGGCGCGGCGCGGTCCAGGCATTTCGAAGCCGCCCGCGCCGACCGCAGGCCGCTAGCGCGCGACCGGCACCTCGACCTCGGCGGTCGTCTCGCGCAGCAGCCGCAGCAGCTTGCCGGCGGGCGTCAGGACCGCCTTGTATGCGACGCCGGCCAAGGTCGCCTTCACGTGGTACTCGAGCAGGTTGTTGGCGCCGTCGCGCGCCTCCTCGACCTTGGTGCGGGTGCCGCCGGGCACGGCCTTCGCCGCGGCTTCGAGCACCGCGTCCGGGACGCCGGTCGCGGGCACCTCCAGCTCGCGCGCGTGCACGCGCCCGTCGGGCGTCACCATGATCTCGACCTCGCGGCCGTCGACCCGCTTGGCGATCTCGTAGTAGAGCGTGCTGCCGTGGTTCTCCTTCTCGCAGCCGACGACCTCGCCGCCGGGCAGCAGCGCTTCGACCGCGCGGCGCGCGGCCGGCGGCACGTCGTCGATCCGGCAGTGGTACTCGACCTCGACGATGCGGCCGTGCCGGTCGAGGCCGAGCTCGATGCGCCCGTCCGCGGGCACGAGCATGACGTCTTCGCCGGGCGTCGGCCCGAACGGGGAGGCGGCGCAGCCGGCGAGCCACAGGGACAGAACGGCGAGGGCGGTCTTCGCGTGCATGTAGGCATCGTCGGGGGCGGCCCGCGGGCGCGTCAACCTCGCCGTGGCGAGACGCCCCGCCCGGCGCGGGCTCACGGCGACGGCGGTCTCACAGCAGGTACTTGACGGCGACGAAGCCGCCGACCAGCAGCACCGCCGCCAGGAACGTGACCAGCGCGAAGCGCTTCTCGATGAAGCCCTTGATCGGCGGGCCGTAGGTCTTGAACAGCCACGCGACGAGGAAGAAGCGGGCCGAGCGGCCGACGGCGGACGCGAGCACGAACATCGCGAAGTGGATGCCGAAGACCCCGGCGAGGATCGTGAACACCTTGTACGGGATCGGCGTGAACGCGGCGGCGAACACGACCCAGAAGTTCCACTCGTCGTAGAGCGCGCCGACCCGCGCGACGCTGCGCTCGTCGACGCCCGGGATCCACGTGTAGAAGAACTCGCGCACGGCCTCGAGGTCCCACAGGAACGCGCCGATGCCGTAGCCCGCCATGCCGCCGAGCACCGACGCGACCGAGCACCACAGCGCGAAGCGGTAGCTCTTCTTCACCTCGCCGATGCACAGCGCGATCAGCAGCACGTCGGGCGGGATCGGGAAGAAGCTGCTCTCGGCGAAGCTCAGCACGAACAGAGCCGGCACCGCGTACGGGGTGTAGGCCCAGTGCAGCACCCACTCGTACAGCCGGCGCAGCGGGCCGTGGCGGAGATGCGGGGGCGGCGGGCCGGGATACGTCTCGGGAGCGGGCGGAGCGGTCGTCACGGGGTTGCCTGCCGGCTGGCCGGCGCGTCGTCGGCGGCGCAGAGGTCGTGCACGTCGAGCTGCACGGGGCCGTCTTCGCCGCGCGCGTTGATGCGCGGCGTGTAGGCGATGCTCCACGGGCCGCGGCGGTTGCGCACGGCCTCGAAGTGCGCGACGCCGCGCACGATGCGCGCCGGCAGCAGCTGGCCGTCGTCCGCGACGCGCACGCGCACGTGCTCGCCGCGCACGTCGACGAACGGGCTGCCGACGAGCTGCACGCCGTGCGTGACGAAGCGCGGGCGCGGGTGGCCGTTGCCGAACGGGCCGAGCATCTCGAGCCGGCGCACCGTCTGCGGGTCGAGTTCGCCGAAGCGGGCCAGGCCGTCGACGCACAGCGGCGGCTCGCCGGGCGCGCGGCGCGCGCAGACCTCGGCGAAGCGGTCGCGGAACGCGTCGAAGCGGTCGCGGCGGACCTCGAGCCCGGCGGCGGCGGCGTGTCCGCCGTGGGCGACGAGCAGGTCCGCGCATTCGCCGAGCGCGTCGCGCAGGTGCAGGCCGGTCGTGCAGCGCCCCGAGCCGCGGCCGACGTCGCCATGGAACGCGACCAGCAGCACGGGCTTGGCCGTCGACTCGGCGACGCGCGCGGCGACGATGCCGAGCACGCCGGGGTGCCACTGGTCGGAGCCGAGCACGACCACCGGGCCGCGCTCCTCCGCCGCCAGCCGCACGACCTCGTCCTGCACCTGCCGTTCGACGCGGCGGCGCGCCTCGTTGTGCTGCTCCAGGACGCGCGCGGCCGCCTGCGCCTCGACGTAGCCGGGCGCGCACAGCAGCGCGACCGCGTCGTCGGCGTGGCCGACGCGGCCGGCCGCGTTGATCAGCGGCGCGATCCGGAAGGCGATGTCCTCGACGCCGGCGCCGCGGTGCAGCAGGCCGGCCGCGTCCATCAGCGCGCGGATGCCCGGGTTGCGGCTGACGGCCAGGGAGCGCAGGCCGTGGAAGACCAGCGTGCGGTTCTCGCCGCGCAGCGGCGCCACGTCGGCGACCGTGCCGAGGGCGACGTAGCCCATCGCGTCGATCAGGAACTCGGCGAACTCGGCGCTGCGGCGCATGCTGCCCGACAGCGACTCGGCGATCGCCGCGACGAGGCAGAACGCGACCCCGCAGCCGGCGAGGTCGCGGTCGGGGTAGCCGGCCCCGGGCAGGCGCGGGTTGAGCACGCAGAAGGCGTCGGCGACGTTCTCGCTGGTGCCGTGGTGGTCGGTGACCAGGACGTCGACCCCGTGCGCCTGCAGTTCGGCGATCTCGGCGACCGCGTTGGTGCCGTTGTCCACCGACACCACCAGCGGGAAGCCGCCGGCGAGGATCGTGCGCACGCTGGTCCGGGAGAACGAGTAGCCGTCGGCGCGCGCCGGGATGTAGGGGCGGCTGGTGCCGTGCAGCAGGCCGAAGAACTTGTGCAGCAGGACGGTGCCGCTGACGCCGTCGACGTCGTAGTCGCCGTGGATCAGGATCGGCTCGCCGCGGCGCAGCGCCTCGCGCACGCGGTCGACGGCCTTCTGCATGTCCGCGAACCGGAACGGATCGCCGAGGCTGCCGAGGTCGGGCCGCAGGAAGCTCTTCGCCTGCTCCGGGCTGTCGATGCCGCGGGCCAGCATGACCCGGGCGACCAGGTCCGGCAGCCCGAGCGTGCGCGCCAGCGCCTGCTCGCGCGGATCCGGTCGGGGCGTGTCGAAGGCAGCGCGGAGCATCAGGGGTGCGGTATGGTAGCGCGCGCTCCCCCGATGCCCAGGACCGACAGCGACCGTTCCTCCGCGCGGGGCGCGCTGCCCTCCGTCGACCAGCTGCTGCGGCTCGACGGGCTGTCGCGCCAACCGCGTCCGCTGCTGACGCGCGCCGCGCGCGCGCTGGTCGACGAGCTGCGCGCGGGCGTGCTCGACGGCACGCTCGACGACGCCGCGCTCGCCCGCCGCTGCGCCCCGGAGGCCCTGGTGCAGCAGCTCGCCGCGCGCTGCGCGCTCGCCGCGCGCCGGCGCCACGAACGGGTCTACAACGCGACCGGCGTCGTGCTGCACACGGGCATCGGGCGCGCGCCGCTGGCGCCGTCGGCGGTCGACGCGCTGGCGTCCGCCGCGGGCTACGCGATCGTCGAGGTCGATCCCTCGAGCGGCGAGCGCGACCAGCGGGAGCTGGCGGTCGCGGCGCTCCTGTGCGGGCTGACCGGCGCCGGCGGGGCCCTCGTCGTCAACAACAACGCCGCCGCGACGACCCTGATGCTCGCCGCCCTGACCGCGGGACGCGAGGTCGTCGTCTCGCGCGGCGAGCTGGTCGAGATCGGCGGGGGCTTCCGGGTCCCCGACGTCATGCGCCGCGCCGGCTGCACCATGGTGGAGGTCGGCGCGACCAACAAGACGCACCTCGCCGACTTCGTCGGTGCGACGACGGAGCGCACGGCGGCGTGGCTCAAGGTGCACCCGAGCAACTTCCGCATCGAGGGCTTCGCC
>CALKYL010000457.1 GCA_938003515.1 uncultured bacterium | reverse complement strand
GGACGCGAACCTCGTCCTGCGCGATCTCGCGCAGGGCAAGGGCGAGGGGGCCCGGGTCCTCGTCGTGTGAGCCAGGGGCCGCGCCGCGAACCGCGCGGCGCGGGCGACTCAGGCCGACTGGGCGAGCCCCTTCAGCACGAGCTGGTCGTACGAGACGACGCCCTCGATCGTGCCGCCGTCCACCACGGGCGCGGTCGAGATGCCGAACCGCTCGAACAGGCGCGCGCAGTAGCGGATGTCCATCCGCGACGGAACGCACAGCACCGGCTTCGACATGATCTCGTAGACGTTGGTGCGCTCGGGCGACCGATTGCGCGCCAGCACGTGCTTGGCGATGTCGGCGACCATCACGATGCCGAACTCGTCGTCGTCGTGGCGCTTGGCGACGATCAGGAAGTTGCTGTCGCTCTCGACGAGCACTGTCAGGGCTTCGGCGACGGTCGCCACCCCGTCGATCGTCGCGAAGCGGCGCTCCATCACGTCGGAGACGCGAATCACCCTTCTCTCCGTCACAGCTCTTCCTCCTCCAGGCTCGGCGTGATGCTCTGGACCTGATGCGCGACGCCGACGGCGTCCTCGACGTCGATCTGGAACGCGGCGTGCGGGTCGCGCAGCAGCGTGTCACTGCCGAGCACGACGCGCCCGCCGCTGCGCCCGACGACGCTGGTGCCGACCGGGAAGAACCAGTCCTGCTTGGCGGGGTGCTCCCCGGGACCGATGTGCACGAACGCGCCGCCGAACTGCGGCTCCGGCGCGGGAGCGGGCGCGGGCGCCGCCGCCGGCGCCGGGGACGACTTCGCGGGCGCGACCATCGTCTGGCGGATCTTGAGCCGCTCGGCGCGGATCGCCTCGTCGCTGCCGCCCTCGAGCCGCTGCTTGATCGTCTCGACGATCGCGACGCCTTCGATCATCGCCAGCTTGAAGCAGGTCGAGTACTCCTTCAGCGTCGACTGCAGCGCCTCGGGCCGGAAGTCGTTGGTCTGCAGGTAGGCCGGGTGCAGGAGACCGCCGGCCATGAAGACGTTCGGCTGCTGCGACTCGTTGAGCGCGGTCACCGCGAGGCGCTTCTTCTTCGGCGCGTCGGCGAGCTCGAACTCGTGGATGCCCATCGAGCCGAGCAGCTCGGTCGGCCGCTCGGACCCGATGAACGCGAGCACCTGCTTCTTCTCGAACTCGTAGCAGAGCAGCTCGGGCGGCTGGTTCGGCGGCTGCAGCCGGCGCGTCTTGACCGCGACGAGGTCGTTGCCCTTGTCGTCCTTGAACACCGCGAGCGGCTCGCTGAGCGGCAGGTAGCGGATGTTGCCGCCGGTCCAGGCCTCGTAGAACTTGCTCGCGAGAGCCTTGCCCTGCGCGACCTTGGGCATGCCGCGGCCGCGGTAGCACCAGAAGATGTCCGAGTCGTCCTTGGCCTTGGCCTTGGCCATCGCGATCGCGACGACCGCCTCGGCGGCCGACATGCCGCCGCCGACGACGCACGCCGGCGCCCCGACGTATTCGTTGGCGTCGCCGAGCTTGTAGCGGATGCCGAGGCCGTCGCCCATGACACGCACCTTGGCGGGCTGGCCGCTGCCGAGAGCGAGCACGATGTTCTTCGCGTAGACCTTGGTCTTCGCCTGCGTGTTGAGCTCCATGCACTCGGCGGCCAGCGTGCCGTCGGGCAGCCGCTCGCAGCCGCCGAGCTCCACGCCGTTGCGGTAGGGCACGCCGTTGTCGTCGTAGACCTTCATCCAGCGCTCGTAGAGCTGGTTCGCCGGCGTCTGGTCCTCGTACGGCAGCTGCGAGACGAGGGGGCCGCCCTCCGGGAAGCGCAGGTCGGTCAGGTCGCCGTAGTCGGCGTCGACGTCCTTCGGCTCCGGCTGGTGGTCCCCCCACTCCTTGACGATGCTCAAGACGCAGTCGCGGTCGATCACGAGCGTCGAAAGGCCGAGCTCGTGGGCGCGCCACGCGGCCGCGGTGCCGCAGGGGCCGCCGCCGACGACCAGGACGTCGAGGGGAGAATCGGGGCTGTCACCTTTCATGGTCAACGGAGCGAACGGGCGGGACGGTGCCGCGGACGGGCGGTGAGGTGCGGGAGGTTCGGGGCGGTCACTTGCGGATCGACTCGGGCGGCGGCGGCTGCCAGCCGGCCGGGACGTCGTCGGAGACGGTGTAGACCTCGCCGTCCTTCATGTAGAGCCGGCGCATCTCCTCGAGGGTGAACGGGCGCCCCCCGATGCGGCCGAACACGGCGACCTGGTGGCCCGACTCGTCGACGGCGCGGTCGCGCTGCAGGCCCTGCGCGATCGCGAGCGCGGGACCGCCGGTCGCGCGCGACGCGATCCAGGTCGGCCGCGGCTCGGGCGAGAACCCGTAGGCGCTGCGGCCGCCGTCCTCGGGCGTGACCAGCTGCAGCACGTGGAAGCCGGTCGTGCCGTCGGCGACGAGGCCGTAGACGCTGTCGTTGACCATGCCGACCCGCACCTGGTTGACGTCCCCCAGCCGGCCCTCGGCGTCGAACGTCTGCAAGAGGCGCGGCGCGGTCGCCGTCGTGACGTCGACGATCGCGACGCCGTCACGGCCGGCCGCGACGTAGGCGTAGTCGCGCGCGACGTAGACGTTGCGCGCGTCGGCGAGCGGCACCGAGGCGCCGTCGACGAGCCGCATGCGCTCCGGCACGGTCACGTCGACGACCTTCAGGCCGTCGGCGTCGGTGACGAACGCGTAGCGGAACATCACCGCCACCGAGGTCGGCTTGGTCAGCGGCAGCGTCGCCAGGACCTGCGGCGCCAGCGGGTCGGTCACGTCGACCGCGACGAGGCCCTGCGCGCAGCAGACGTAGACCGTCGTGCCGGCGACGGTCAGGTGCTCGGCGCCGTCGAGCTGGCCGCCGGGATTGAACGTCACCGCGCGCGTCGTGAAGTTGTTGTCCGGGTCGCCGTCGGTCAGGCAGTCGACGTCGACGAGGATCAGCCCTTCGTAGCGGTCGCTGACGTAGGCGTAGCGGTAGGACTCGTGCAGGTTCTGGTCGCGGCCGCGATACGGGTAGTTCTGCTCGCGGTTCTCGGGGATCCACGGCCGCGCCATCGCGATCGACATGTTGGTCGGCAGCGCGACCGCCGTCGCGAAGCGCGTCTTCACGTGCGTGTCCTGGCCCCACGGCGACACCGGCGCGGTGACGATGCGCTCGGAGAAGTTCTTGTTGGCGACGTTGGCGATGTCGAACACGCGGAAGCCGTCCTCGCCGGACGCCGTGTAGAGGTATTCGCCGCGCACCTCGAGGCTCCGCACGCTGCCGCCGTGGTGATGCGATTCGCCGAGCGCCCGGCCGTCGGCCTCGTGCGCCGCATACTCGTCGGGGAAGGCCAGCCGGTGCAGGTTGGAGCCGATCACCGCCTGCGGTTCGGTCCACTCGGTGATCTTGACGGCCTCGAGCCCGTCCGGGCCGGTGCCGACGTAGGCGTACATCCCGAAGAAGTTGACGTAGTTGGTGCCGAGCAGATAGGTCTGCGCGAGCCACGCGTTGTTGTCGTTGTCCGCGCTGAGGTGGCAGTCCGAGCACTTGCGGGTCTCGGTCTTGCGCACCGTGTGCGCGAAGTGCGTATTGAAGCACTGGCCGTTGAGGCCGTTGGCGGCGACCGTCAGCTGCTGCTTGTAGGCGATCGCGCGCTGCGCGTCGGTCGACGACACCATCACCGCCGACGACGAACGCACGACGGCGATCTTGTTGTCCTTGACGTCCGGCGAGATGCCGAGCATGAACACGTCGTCGCGGGCCACCTGCGGGTTGTAGCTCGCCCAGTTGCGCAGCTTCTTCCGCTCGAAATGGTGCATGTCGGTGCGCCAGTTCGCCTCCTGCGGCAGGTGGCAGCCGAAGCACGACGTCATCCACGAGGTGTGGCACGCCGCGCAGTCCATCTTCTCGGCGGTGTGCGCGCACGAGCCGTCGGCCTTCTGCGCGAGCTTGGCGTAGGCCGACTTCGCGTTGTAGTCGCGGTTGCCGGGCGTCACGCTGTACTTGACCTGCGAGACCTCCCACTCGAGGCCCGGGTGCAGCATCGAGCGCTGCACGATCTGCACGTCGCCGTCCTCGTCGCGGCGCCGCTCGAAGCGCGGCTCGCCCCACGGGGTGTCGATCGTCGACCCGTCGGCGAGCCGCACGTCCATCGTCTGCCGGCGACCGTCGGCGAAGTCCTTCGCCGCCGGGCCGGAGAACGCCAGCGTCGCGAGCTCGGTCGCGGTGCCGTGGCAGTCCTGGCACTGGATCTGGATCGCCGCCTGGTATTCCGAGTAGAGGTGCGTGTCGCCGTGCACGTCCTGCGCGAAGTGGCAGTCGACGCAGTGCATGCCGCGCTCGGCGTGGATGTCCTTCAGGTGCACGGGCTGGCCCGGCTTCGGCGCGAAGCAGCCGGCCGACGGCGCGCCCGGCGGGCAGATCTCGTCCGCGGTCGGGTTCGAGCCGAGCTCGGGGATGACGCCGGCGAACTTGTCGGGCCGGTCGTAGGGCACGACCTCGCCGTCCTTGTCGAGCAGGTTGCCCTTGCGGTCGGTCTTGAACACCGCGCGGAAGATCCAGCCGTGGCCGTGGTAGTCGGCGAACTGCGTGTGCTCGAGCTTCGGGTTGACGTCCTCGGCGACGCGGTCGAGGAACGCGCGGTCGCCCCACTTGCCGCGCTGCGCCGCGCCCTCGGGGTTGCGGTCGAGGATGTCGTGCAGCTCGGCGATCGACTTCTCGTGCTGCTCGGCCGGCCACATCTCGGCGCCGTCGGTCTCGTACGACCACATCTGGTAGCCGTAGTAGGTGTTCAGGAACGAGTTCGGCTGGTGCATGTGGCACACCATGCAGCTGCTCGACGGGATCGAGCGCGTGAAGCGGTGCGCGACCGGGTGGCCCTCCTCGTCCTGCGGGATCGACCCGTCGGCCTCGGTCGGCGCCGCGAAGCCCGGCTTCTTCAGCCACGCCGCCTCGGCGCCGACGTTGCCGCGGCCCTGGTGGCCGAAGCGCGCAAACGGCCCGCTGTGCACCGGGTCGCGGTCGTTGGCGTAGACCATGTGGCACCCGGTGCAGCCGGACGAACGGAAGTCGCCGGGCTGGTCGTTGGTGCCCATCATCGACAGGTGCGGGTCGTTGAGCCGCGTCTTGTGCACGTTGAGCGTCGGCAGGTCGACGCGGTTCAGGGTGCCGAGGCCGCGGTCCGACGAGCGGTTGTTCGGCCGCCCCGGGTCCTCGAACTTGTCCGGCAGGCCGGGGATCGGCGCGGGCAGCCCGTTGAGGCCGAGCGCGACGCCGCCGAGCCGGCTGCCCTGCTCGAAGATGCGGAAGACGTTGCTCGGCTGGGTGACCTCCCAGTGCGGCAGCGGCACCGCCACCGGAGACCAGCTGTGCTCCTGCATCTCCTCGGGCGTCGGCGCGCGGCCGGGCTCGCCGTGGCGGTAGACGCCGCCGTCCATGCTGACGACGTGGTTGACGATCTGCGGCGTGCCGTCGGGGCCGTAGGACTCGCCGAGGATCGAGCGCTTCGTGCTGACGATGCCGTTCGCGTACGTGACCGTTCCCCAGAAGTGCTGCGAGGTCGTCATCAAGGACTTCATGACCTGCAGCGTCTCGTCGGCGTGGCACGGCCCGCAGGTGCGGTTGGCGACCCGGAGGTCGCCCGGGTTGACGAACCGCACCCACGCCTCGCTCTCCGCGAGCGTCAGCGTGTACGGCTGCTCGGGGTTGGCCGCGCTCGGCCACTCCTTCGGGAAGCTCGGCTTCGGGTGCGAGCCGAGCTTGTCGGGGCGGCTCGCGTCGCCGCCGTGGCAGTGCACGCACGACGCGACCCGGCCGCCCGGGTGCGGGTCGTCACAGCCGGTGTGGCAGTCGACGCAGGTGCCGTCCGCGACGTAGGCGCCGCTGTCGTCCAAGGCCTCCGACGCCCGGGTGATCTGCGACGCAAGTTCGGGCCCCGGCCGCTCGTAGGGCCGCCATGTGCTCGGCGCGCGGCACGCGAACTGGAACACGGCCAGCGCCAGCACCGACAGCCCGGCCAGCTGCCAGCGGCGCCCGACGTGACGCCGGGATGACGGACGGGGAAGGGGCGAGATGTGGTCGGCCATGGGCAAGCGGGCACTCCTGTCCGGAGGGCGATGCTAGCGGCGTCCCCGGAGCGGGCCGCGGGTTTTTTGGCTGCCTTGTCGAGACCGCGCGGTTTCGATCGTCTCGGCGGTGCACCCAGCCGCGCGCGCACGCCGCGAACGGCGCAACCCGAGAGGAACCGATGCCCAAGTTCATGCTGATCCTGCGCTCCGACGTCACCGCCGACTACAGCAAGTTCACCCCCGAGGACTTCCAGCAGATCCTCGGCGAATACGAGGCGTGGGGAAGGAGGATGGAATCCGAGGGCCGCCTCGAGCTCGGCCAGAAGCTGACCGACCAGGGCGGCAAGGTGATCTGGCCGCGCGGCGGCAAGAAGAGCGAGGTCAAGGACGGCCCCTACGTCGAGTCGAAGGAGGTCGTCGGCGGCGTCTACGTGTTGAAGGCCGACGGCTACGACCACGCCGTGAAGCTGTGCGAGGGCCACCCGAACTTCCGCTTCGGCAGCATCGAGGTGCGCGAACTCGACCCGATGGGCGGCCCCGAGCAATGACGCACCCGGCCGTCAGCGCACGGCCGACCGACGGACCGCGATGAGCCCCGGCCTGCCGCCCGAACTCGTCGACGAGCTGTTCCGCCACCGCTACGCGCGCATGGTCACCGGGCTGTGCCGCGTGCTCGGCCCGGGCCGCCTCGACCTCGCCGAGGACGTCGTGCAGGACGCGATGCTGCGCGCGCTGCGCGTGTGGCCGGCCGACGGCGTGCCCGCCGACCCGGCCGCGTGGCTGTTCCGCGTCGCCAAGAACCTCG
The DNA here is from genome assembly GCA_938003515.1 of uncultured bacterium. The sequence continues at coordinate 1,426 of CALKYL010000457.1, read as the reverse complement.
CGCTCGACGCCCTGCGCCGCCAGCGCGTCGCGGCCCGGGTCGAGGCGGCGCTCCAGCAGTGGGCCGCGGAGCGGGACGACGGCCCGCCGGCGCCGCGCGAACCCGATCACGTCGACGACGACACGCTGCGCATGCTGCTGTTGTGCAGCCACCCGGCCGTGCCCGCCGACGCCCGCGTGCCGCTGATCCTGAAGACCGTCTGCGGCTTCGGCGTGCCGGCGATCGCGCGCGCGCTCTTGAAGAAGGACGCGACGATCGCGCAGCGGCTCGTGCGGGCGAAGGCGAAGCTGCAGGGCCTCGACGCGCGATTCGAGATGCCGCCGCCCGCCGAGCTGCCGGCGCGCGTCGAGCTGGTGCAGCAGGTGCTCTACCTGATGTTCAACGAGGGCTACCGCGCGCACGCCGGCGAGGCGCTGGTGCGTTCGGACCTGGTCGACGAGGCGGCCCGCCTCGCCGCACTGCTGCTCGCCGAGCCCGCGACCGAGACGCACGAGGGCCACGCGCTGCTCGCGCTGATGCTGCTGCTCGGCGCACGGATCCCGGCGCGCACCGACGAAGACGGCGAGCTCGTGCCGCTGGCGCAGCAGGACCGTTCGCGCTGGGAGCGCCGTTGGCTGGCCGCCGGCTTCGACCAGCTGCGCCGATCGATCGGCGGCGCGCGGCTGACGGAGTTCCACTGCGAAGCGCGCATCGCCTCGCTGCACGCGATCGCGGCCACCTACGCCGACACCGACTGGCAGGCGATCCTGACCGAGTACGACCGGCTGCTCCGGATCGCGCCGTCGCCGGTCGTGCGGCTCAACCGCGCCGTCGCCGTCGGCAAGGTGCACGGCGCGAAGGCGGGCCTCGGCGCGCTCGCCGGCCTCGACGAGGACCCGGCGCTCGACGACTACTTCCTGCTCGGCGCCGTGACCGCGCACCTGGCGTGGGACCGCGGCGACCACGCCGCCGCCGCCGCCGCGCTCGAGCGCGCGCTGCAGCAGCCGTGCAGCGAACCGGAGCGCCGGCTGCTCGAACGCCGCCTCGCCGCCTGCCGCGCCGGCGAGCCGGCGCCGCCGTGGTGAGCGGCGATGCGTTCGCGTCCCGGTTCGAAGTGGGCGCCTGCGCGCTAGCATGGCGCGTGCCATGTTCGACCGCTTCACCGACCGCGCGAAGAAGGTGATGAGCCTGTCCCGTCAGGAGGCGCTGCGCCTGCAGCACGGCCACATCGCGCCCGAGCACATGCTGCTCGGCCTCGTGGCGGAGGGCAGCGGCGTCGCGGCCAACGTGCTGAAGGAGCTCTCGGTCGAGTTCGCCGCCGTGCGCCGCGAGGTCGAGAAGCTCGTCGAGCGCGGCCCCGCCGAGATCACGGCCGGACAGCTGCCGTTCACCGCGGACGGCAAGCGCGTGCTCGAGCGCGCGCTCGAGGAGGCGAGCGAGCTCGGCC
>CALKYL010000456.1 GCA_938003515.1 uncultured bacterium | reverse complement strand
GCGCCGCGCAACGTCGGGCGCGCTCAGGCCGCGCGCGCGGCCCTGCGGCGCGCCGCGCGCAGCACGAGCGGATACCAGCCGAGGCCCGCGCCCAGCACGACCCCGCCGGCGACGAGGCCGACGGTCCGGCCACCGCGCTCCCAGCCGAAGAGCACGGCGCTGGCGACGGCGAGCACGAGCACGATCGCGTACAGCAGATACGTGCGCTCCTGCGGCCGCCAGACCAGCGCGGTCGCGTCGGGCTCGTCCCGCAGCTCGGCGAGCTTCCGGGAGTGTTCGCCCAGCGCGAGGCGCAGCCGCACCAGAATGCGGCACGACAGCAGCAGCGACACCAGGAGGAACGCCGCCAGCAGCGCCGGGGCCGTGGCCTGCATCGTCGCGGTCGAGGGCACGAGCGCGAGCCCGTCCGGGATGCCGCCGAGGTTGGTCAGCGCGTTGAACGCGCCGGCGAACAGCGCGACCGCCATCACGACGACCACCGAGATGTCGGCGGTCGTGCCGTCGAGCGACTTGCGCGCGTGCTCGGCGCGCAGCGCGGTCGACGGCGCCGGCCCGTGCCAGCCGGCGACGAGCACGCGGCAGCGGCGGTTGGCGCGCGCGTGGCCGAGCGGCAGCCACAGCATCAAGAGCACCGCGGCGACGGCGCCGGCCGCCCACGACCAGCCGCCGAGGCCGAACGCCGAAGCGAGCGCGATCGCGCCGAGGCCGGCCGACAGCGCGGTCAGCGCGAGGAAGTTGGTCGTGACGCCGAGCCAGTTGAGCGGTCGCAGGTCGAGCGCGCCGGTCTCGACCTTCCGCATCTTGGTGCCGTTGACGACCAGGCCGAAGTGGCAGCGCGCGACGACGCCGGTGACGAGGAAGCCGCTCGCGAGCAGGAGCGCGCCCGACAGCGGCACGACCAGGGGCGGCAGCCACGCCAGCGCTGCGCCGCCGGCACCCGACAGGCAGTCGCTGACCGCCATCAGGCACGCGGGCGTCAGCACGTTGGTCAGGACGAGCATCAGCCGCCGCACTTCGAGGTTGCTCTCGACCTCGTGCATCGCGGCCGCGTAGTCGCCGTCGCCGCCGCCGCCGGTCGCGGTCGCGTCGCCTGCGGCCGGGCTCACTTCGCCCTCCTGGCGGCCTTGCGCAGCCGTTCGACGAACGGCGGCTTGCGCCGGCCGAACAGCTGGCGCCGGAACGCGTCCCGGTCCCCGGCGAGCTCGGCGAGCGCGCGCCGCGCGTCGCGCAGCATGTCGCCGTGGTCGAACGCGAGCGGCGGCGGCCGCCGCAGCGCGAACCAGCGGCAGTCGGCGGCGTCGTCGCCGGCGATGCCTTCGGCTTCGCCGGGGCCGGCGGCGGCGACGAACGCGACGCCGACGGTGTGGCCGCGCGGATCGCGCCCCGGCGTGCCGTAGGCGCCGAGCTGCAGCAGCGGACCGACGTCGACGCCGGTCTCTTCGCGCAGCTCGCGCCGCGCGGCGACGGGCAGGTCCTCGTGCTGGTCGACGAAGCCGCCGGGAAGCGCCCAGCGGCCGGCGAACGGCTCGTGCTTTCTCTGGATCAGCAGCACGCGCAGGGCGTCGTTGGCGCCGAGCGTCACCAGCACGACGTCGACCGTGACCGCGGGGCGCGGGTAGTCGTAGGTGAACGGCACGGGGCGCAGTGTAGCGGGGGGTGTGTCGACGGCGAGCGCGTGGTGGCCGGTCTCGGGGCGCGGTGCGTGGTGCGTGGGGTTTGGTGCGTGGGGTTGGGGGCGGTGTGGTCGCGGCGGGTCGCGACCGGGGGCCGGCGGCTGTGGTCTCGGGTCGGCCCGGACGCGGCGGTCGTCGCTATGCTGATGCGCACGACGCGGTAGCGCTTGCGTCGCGCGCGCAACGGAAGGAGACGTCATGCCTCATCGAAACGGCAGGCAGCAGGCAGCAGGCAGCAGGCAGCAGGCAGCAGGCAGATCTTCGCTGGCACTGCTGCGGTCGGGGGGACTCCGCGAGACGGTGCCGGAGCGTTGTGGACGGACCTTCGCCGGGCGCTGCTTCCCTACGTGCAACGGCGCGTCGCCGACGCCCAGCACGCCGAGGACATCGCGGCGGAATGCGTGGCGCGAGCGTGGCAGTGCTTCCGTGCAACGACCCCCGACAAGGTCCGCGTGCTGGTGTGGGCGCGGATCGTCGCGCGGCGCCTGATCGTCTCGCACTACCGGCGCCGCCGGTTCTGGCGACGCGAGACGCAGGACACGCACGATCTCGCCACGGCCGCGGTCCCGGAGCACGAGGTCGCGGCGCAGTGGTTGTGTGAGGCGCTGGCCAGGCGCCTCGAGGCCGAGGATCGGTGCACCCTCGGCCTGTTGCGCGCCGACGTGAGCATCGACGACATCGCCGCGCTGCGCGGAATCACCGCTCGGGCCGTGCGTTCGTCACGCGGCCGGATCCGGGCCGTCGCCGCGCTGCTCGGGAACGATTCCGCATCACTTCCGCCGTGACCGGCTCGGGCGTCTCTACAGCCGGTCGTGAGCCGGCATCGTCGTCGGCACACGGGCCGGTTTCGGCACCATCGACGGGTGATCGCCGGAGGCGATCGAGGAGAGTCTCATGCTGATCGGACAGACGGTTCTCGTGCCCAGCTCGCCGGGCGCACTCTACTTCGGGCCGTGGATGCCGCGCCAGGGCGACGCGTTCACCGCCGTGCTCGAGATCCTGCGCGACTCGGGGGGTGCGTATTCGGTCCAGTGCGACGTCGAAACCAAGAACATGGAGGCCCCCGACTCGTCGGCTTCGACGCTCGGTACCGTGACCGGTACTGCTGTCGGAACGACGACCGGTCTGGTGACCGGGTGCCTCGAACTCGTGCGCTACAAGTTCCGCACGACGGCGACGTCGAGCAACCAGTGGGTGCACTTCCGCACCGATGCGCCGATCTGGCAACCGAACTGACGGAGAGACCGACATGGACCTGATGCTGCTCGGGGAGACGATCCAGTGTGACGGCGCCGGCCAGAACAACCACGGGTTCTGGATGCCGGCCGGTGGCAACGATGGCGTGGCCGGATTCGAGGTGTTCCGGGTGACGACCGCTTCCGTCTTCACCGTGCACCTGGAGACGAAGTCGTCGGATCAGGCGGACAGCGCGGCGACGTCGATCGGCAACGCGTCGGTCGGCTCTACGACGCCCGCGAACTACAAATTCGACGTCACCGACGCTAAGGACCTGGTGCGTTACCGGTTGACGAGCGGCGGCGAGAGTGTCGACGCGATCCACCTGCAGTTCGCGCAACCGCTTTGGCAACCCAACTGAGAGGCTGCTACCGATGACGAACCAACTGCAGGGCGAGATCCTGTTCGCGGGCTGGGCGGGGTCGGCGGACCCACAGGCGACCGACTGGGCGTATACTCCGTGGATGCCGGTGCGAGGCGACCTCGGGACCTTCGCCGTCCAAGTGCTGGTCATCAGCGGGCTGACGCTCGGGTGGGAAGTGCAGACGCGGACGGCGGAGGATCCGGCGTCGATCGTCACCCTGGTCACGCCGGCGGGCATCACGAGCGTTGGCACGGCCTATGCGGCAAACTCGTCGACGAAGGCGAAGCAATTCGTGCGCTACCGGTTCAAGACCGGGGCGACGGCGAGTCTGTCGGACTACGTGATCTTTCGGGCGTTGCCGCCGTCGTGGCAGGTAAACCGGTGATATCGGCGTCGGAGATGCTCGAGTCGGTCGATCTGGCGGCGATGCCGCGCGAGATGCCGCAGTTCGGACGGTCGACATGGAGCCTTGCCAGGCGTCGCATTTCGGAGACCGCCGCGTCGCACGAGAGCGAATACGAGGGAATCTACGTGCCAGAGCTGGGGACTTCTGCATCCAAGCGATCAGGGTGTAGGGCCCGAGACGGAAACGGGTGTTCGAGGACTCAGCGAATCGTCCGTGATGAGTTGCCTCCCGTTCTGCCATACGGGATCGCGGCACCCAAGAAGACGGCATGCGGCGACCTGGGCAAGTGGGTTCGTCGCAACCGCCTAGCGGCTCGCTCCGGTCAATGCGAAGAAGAAGCGGAGTGTGCCGACCTAGGAATCGAGGGCTGGTCTTGCGAGTGTGTGACGTGGTGGCAGATTCTACCGAAAGGCAAGACTCTCGCGCTTCATGACAAAGCTGGTGAACTGCTCACCCGGCCTCGAATCGAGAATGCCGCTCCGGGAGACGACTGTACAAGCCCACATGTGCAAGGTAGGTACACGTATCCTGTGCGTAACGTAGGCAAGGACTGGCTGAGAGGCTGCAAATGTCTCTGCTACAAGAAGGGCATCATGCCGAGCCCGAAGTTGCCCGACGACATGTGTGTGTACGAGGGACGCTTGCCTTTTCCAGAGGGGAACAAGAGTGGAGCCAGTCTCTCTAATTGGGAGGCCTTTCCGACTCCAGAACTTCTGACCGCACTTTCCTTCGGGTGGAGTCCCTTCGGAGGTGCGTAGTGCCGTGACATACTCACTATCATGGTCCGTGCTGCTCTTCATATGCGTCACGATCGAACCGATCCCGTGTCAGGATCTCATAGAGCAAGACTGGAGAGAGGGGCCAGACGGACGCCTCCAGGTCCGTCCTCGCGGTGTCGATGCAGAACCCGAAGGGGCCGACCTCCGGAAATGGCGCGACCTTTTTCCACGCCTCTTCGGTCCGCCCCACGACGGCCGATCCGAGCTCCTGGCAGGGGTTCGAACGTTGCCGCCATTCTGCGTCCTTCCGCTGCTGATACACGGCTGTGGAGGCGCCGCGGCCCTCGAGACGCGGGAGTCCTGCCGGCGATCGCAGAGACTCGGTGTCACGCTGGTCCTGTCTCGGGAGTCTACGGTAGACCTCGCGCCGGACCCGTTGTGGGATCTGATTCGGATCCGGTATTTGGAGGGCCTCGACGTCCACGCCGCCGATCGACTGCTCGCTGTCTTTGCGGCAGATCGCCGCCGCGACCTCTTCGCGCGGTCCCTGGCCACAGAAGCGCTCCTCCGCCACGGATGGCCTCGGAACGATCGGGTTGTGACGGGTGATGGCATGCCCCGTCTGGATCGGCCAGGCCTCGCGGCCCTCGGTCGGGCAGCCACGGTTGTGCCCTCTGACTGTGACGTCGTGGTGGGGCTGCACGCGGCGAGCCTGCCGTCGCCGCAATCTCTCCTGATCGATTGGAGACGCCTGCAGGTCTTGCTCGCGAGTTCGGAGATGACGCGTTCTGGAGCGGGTCCCGACCTGTTGCATGGGTTCCAGGCGACGATGGACCAGCCGGGACAGCTGCCCTACGAACTCGCGCGCAGGTTCGGAAACTGGCGGGTCGACTATGTCGTCGCGGGCATCCGCACCGAACACGAGAACGCGATCTGGCTGTTCCTCGGCGGTGCCTTCGAGCCCGAACGCCTCGCGTTCGGGCTGCGGGCCGCGGGCCTTCCGGTCGCCGTGGGGCACGATCGGACCGCGCGCGGAAGTGTGGACGCGTGGCGCTTCGTCTGTTCGGCCGAGAGTCTCGAGGCCTGGCAGGGTGAGATCCCCGAGAACGCCGGACGAGGGATGCGACTGGATCCGCGCTGGATGCGCGCGGCAGACACCGCTGCCTGGCTGTGGGTGACTCCGGGCAGTCGCGTGTGCAGAGCGCTCGGCCTCGGCGGCGCCGAGCTGAAGTTGGAGTGGTCCCTCACAGGGCGGCGGCTGCAGGCGCGTCACGAGGCGCCGGATGAGCGCGCCGCAGCGGGACTCGCGCAGCGCTGGCGGGACTGGCAAGCGCGGCGCGCGCTCGACACGGATTGGAGGAACCCGAACGTCATGGACGTGTCCTGGCGAGAGATCGAGGACAGTCCCGTCGGCGTGCGCGAAAGCGCCAAGAGGGCCGTACGCTGGTTACGCTTGGTGCAACGCATCACATGCGAGATCGAAGGCCCGCGAGTCCGCTGGGAGTTGCCCCTCGAGGACGTCTCGGGGTCGGACGTCGTCAGCCTGCTCAGCCTGGAGCCGATGCACCTGCTCGACTACCACAAGCCGTGACCATCGCGGCACGCGACCCCCGACCCGACGCGTCCCGCGAAGGCTGCATGCGGCGCCCGCCGGCGCAGCGTTCCGCGCGCGCTGCATCGCCGGCCTCGACCCGAGGCCCGACCGACCGCGGCCCCGCGAGCATCCGGTGCACGCTCGCGATGCTCCTCGGGCTCGCCGCCGTCGCGTTCGCGCAGTCTCCCGGGCGAACACAGCCCGAGCGCTCGATCCACGAGCCACTCGAGCGGGCCGACCCGCGCTGGCACCTCGCGACCCCGATCGAGGGCGCCGTCGGCGGCGCCGCGCGCTTCGACGGCGAGCGCGCGCACATCGACGTCGGACCGTGCCCGGTCGCGAGCGACCGACCGTTCACCCTGCGCTGCCGGCTGCGCACCACCGCCGGCGGACCAACAGGCGCTCCTGACGCCTTGCGCCGGCGGCTTCTGCACGCCCCTGATGGCGCGCGGCGGCGACGGCGTCGGCCTGTCGCTCGTGCTCGGCCGCGAACCGGGGCGCATCTCGTTCGAAGCCTGGTCGTGGTCGACCGTGCGGCTGCTGTCCCGGACGCGCGTCGACGACGGGCGCTGGCATCTGATCGAGGTGCCGTACGACCCGGCGAGCAACACCGCCGTGCTGTTCGTCGACGGCGTCTACCAGAGCCACGCCGAACTCGGCGCGGGCACCGCGCACGACGCGCGGCTGCGGCTCGGCGACAACATCGGGGCGCACCAGCCGTTCGCCGGCGACCTCGACGAGATCGAAGTGCTCGCCGCGACGACGCACGCCGACGTGTTCGGGCAGCTCGCGCCGGTGCTGTCGCACGGCGCGCGCCGCGACGCGCTGCGCGCGCTGCGCGAGCGCGTCCTGCCCAGGTCGACACCGGGCCTCGCCGCCGACCGGGCCCGTGCGTGGCCGGAGCGCCGCCTCGCGGTGCGTGCGCACGTCGCCGACGCGCTCGGGCTCGTGCCGCCGCCTCTGCCGGTGCCGCTCGACGTGTGCCTGCACGGCGAACTGGTGCGCGACGGCGTGCGGCTCGTCCGGCTGAGCTGGACCGGCTTCCCGGGCCAACGCGCGACCGGCTGGCTGTGGCTGCCGGCCGAGCCCGCGCCGGGCCGGCGCCCGGCGGTCCTGTGCCCGCACGGCCACTGGCAGGACGGCGCGCGCCACCCGGTCGTGCAGGCGCGCTGTGCGGCGTTCGCGCAGCTCGGCTGGACGGCGCTCGCCGTCGACTCGGTGCACGTCGAGCATGTCGCGAGCGGCGTCAACTCGGTCGGCGCGATGACCTGGCACAACCAGCGCGCGCTCGACCTGCTGCTGGCGCGCGACGACGTCGATCCGGAGCGCGTCGCCGTGACCGGCGCCAGCGGCGGCGGCCAGCAGACCTGCTACCTGATGGCGCTCGAGGACCGGCTGTGCGCGGCGGCGCAGGTCGTGATGGCGTGCTACCTCGACGAGATCCTCGCGGAGGACTCGGCGCACTGCGGCTGCAACCACACGCCGCGGCTCGCCGCGCGCACCGACGTGCCGGAGATGTGCGCGGTGTTCGCGCCGAAGCCCGTCCTGTTCGGCAGCGTCACCGGGGACTGGACGCGCAACTTCCCGCAGCGGGGCCTGCCCGAGCTGCGCGCGCACTGGCAGCGGCTCGGCGGGCCGGAGGTGCGTTCACGCCACGGCGACGAAGGGCACAACTACGACCGGCCGATGCGCGAGGTCGTCTACGCGCTGTTCGCCGACGTGTTCGCGGGCAGAGGCGACGGCGCGGTGCGCGAGCGCATCGACGAGCCGGCGTTCCGGGCGTTCGGGCAGGTCGAGCTGGCGCCGCTGGTCGCGGCGCGGTCGGACGCGCGGCTCGACGGGGCGTGGATGGCGGCGGAGTACCTCGGGCGGCGGCCGCGGGTCGCGAGCCTCGCCGAGCTGGCGCCCGGGCTCGACCTCGCCGTCTCGCGCCGCGAGGTCGCGTGGCTCGATCCCGGCGACGCTCGCTGGCGGCGCGGCACGGTCACCGGATCCGACGGCGTGCCGATCCCGTTCCGGCTCGGCCGCGATCATGACGGCGGTGCCGGGCCCTACACGGTCGTGGTCGACCCGCACGGCGCCGTCGCGGCGATGCTCGAAACCACGCCCGCGGCCGGCGCGCATGCCGAGGACCGACCCGGCTCGGGATCGCGCGTCGTGCTGGTCGACCCGCGTCCATACGGCGAGTGGGCGCCGTTCCGTTCGGCGTGGCAGCGCAACGGGCTGTTGCTCGGCCGCGGCGAGGGCTACCAGGCGGCGCTCGACGTCGCGACCGTGTGCGCGTCGCTGCCCGGCGACCTCCCGGTGCACCTGACGGCGCGCGGCGAGGCCGGCGTCGTCGCCGTGCTCGCCGCGCACCTGTGTCCGCGCATCGCGAAGGTCGCCGTCGACGGCCTCGGCCCGACCTACGGCGCGGACGGCAACCGGTGGCCGCTGTGCCCGGAGCTCCTGCGCTTCGCCGACCTGCCGCGGCTGGTCGCGACGCTGCCCGCCGGCTGCGCGTTTTCGAGCGGGCCGAAGTAGCTCGAACTCGTGGGGCCCGGCGGCCAGCCCTGCGGCGATGCCGCCGTGGCAACGGGCCGGTGCCGGCGGCTGCCTGCGGCAGGCGGCTGCCTGCCGCCGGGCAGGGCTGGTTGCCGGCCGAGAAGCACCTCGACCCTGAACGTTTCCTTGTCGCCGCAGCTGACGTCGTTCGTGCGCGAGAAGGTCGACAGCGGGCTGGACGCGTCCGCCAGCGAGGTCGTGCGCGAGGCGCTGCGCTGGTTCGCGGCCAGCGGCGGCGATCCGAGCCGGGTTCCGGGCCTGCTCGACCTGGGACCTCCGCGACCAGGACCGCCGTTGAGGCTCTGCGTGCTCGACGCTTCGTTCGCGATGACCTGGGTCTTCGCGGATGAAGCGGATCCGACGGCAGAAGCCCTGCTCACACGGCTCGAGGGCGCGGACAGCGTCGTCGTGCCCGCCGTGCTCTGGAGCGCGGTGGCCGCGCACGCGGCCGGCGTCGGGCGCTGGGCCGGGTGACGGCGGCCCGCCGTCGCGACGCTGCCGGGCGGCTTCGGTTCGCGAACGGCACCTCGATCGAGTCGAGGCGGGTTACCCGGCGACTCGTAAGGTCCGGGCCCCCGCGGCGTCCGTCGGACCATGAACACTCCGCTCCGCACGCTGCTGCGCACCGGCGTCTCGTTCGCGGCCGCGTGGCTGACCCTCCAGACCCTCGCGCCCGAGCGGGCGAGCCTCGCCGAGCCCGGCTGCACGAACCCGCCGATCGTGCGCGTCGTGCGCTGGCAGCACGGCGACCCGACCCTCCGCCTCCTGCCCGCAGACCGCGGCTTCTGCTACGTGTCGGGCCTCGGCGGCGCGCTCGAGGGCGGCGGCGAGGGCGTGCGGGTGTTCGTCGACGACGGCACGTGGTTCGTCGGCGGCTACTCGTGCCAGCCGAGCCTGTGGGTCGAGGTGACGTGCGTCGCGTGGCCGGCGCGAGCGGGACGGGGTCACGCCGACGTCGTCGCGGGTGGCGCCCGCGATCTCTCTGCACGGACCGCAGCACGCGCACCCGACGCCTCTTCGGTCCCGGTCCGGGTCGACGCGACTGGCCGATTCCGGGAACTCTGCCCGGACCCGATGTAGCGTCGGTCGCGCCGGAGTCTCTCGATCGTGGCCGCCCAACCCGTACGGACCGACCCGCAACCGAGCGAACGTCGACGCCACGACGTCGAGCGGTTCCTGCGGTGGCTCGGCGCCGACGAGCCGCTCGCCGCCGACCTCGCGCAGGAGACGCTGCTGCGTCTGTGGCAGAGGCCGCCGCGCGGCCGCGACGAAGCGACGATCGCGGCGTGGGTGCGCACCGTCGCGCGCAACCTGTTCCGGTCGGCGGCGGCGAGCGAACGGCCCGGCGTGCCGCTCGACGACGCGGCGCTGCTCGAAGCCGCGTGGCGACGCTTCACCGAACGGGACCGCGACGGCGCGCTCGGCGCCGCGCTCGCCGACTGCCTCGAACGCCTGCCCGAACGCACACGTCGCACTGTCGAGCTGCACTACCGCGAAGGGCTCTCGCACGAGGAACTCGCGGCGGCGCTCGGCCGGACGACCGTCGCCGTGCGCAGCCTGCTGCAGCGCACGCGCGCGCGGCTCGCGGACTGCATCGACGAACGGACGCAACGATGAACGAACCCGGATCCACGACCTCGCTTCGCGAGTCCCTGGTCGACCTGCTGCTCGAAGAGCGCTTCGCCGACGCGCGAAGAGGCGCCGACACGTGCGCGGCACCGCGCCCGTCGAACCGGGCGCTGCAGCACGGCGAGCCCCGGCTCAAGCGCCTCCTCGCCGCTGCGCTCGTGCTCGCCGGCGCCGCCGTCGTCGTCGGGACGACGCTGTACGACCGCAACGGCCGCTACGCCGGGCGCCAGGCCCCGCAGGACCCGAGCTCCGGCGCCGCGTCCAAGAGCGCTGCCGCGTACTTCCCGCTGCGGCTCGGCGACCGTTGGCAGTACGTCGAGACGGTGGGGGGCGACGAGCGACGGCTCGACGTCGAAGTGACCGTCGTCGTCGAGAAGGACGGCCAGCGCGTCGCGCAGTTGGCCGAGGTCCGTGACGACGGTGTCGTCGGCTTCTCGTTCTGGAGCTGTGACGACGCCGGCGTCTGGCTGCACACCAACGGCCAGACTTCGGGCGACCCGTTCTTCAAGCCGTACCCGAAGACGTCCAGCCTCGAGCTGCCGGCGCCGGTCGGCGCCCGCGTGGAGTGGCGGTTCGAACGCTTCGCGGACGGTAGCGGTCCGGGTCGCGACGTCGGTGGGGCCGCCGCCCGGGGCGTCATCCGCGCAGTGGCCGCACCGTCGGGCCGACGCTACGAGGCCGAGCTGCAGGGAGTCGACAACCTGCTCGAGCTCCGCGGCCGCAGCTACAGGACCGTGCACGTGCTGCTGCAGAGCGACGGCGGCGCCCGCACCGAGCACCGGCACTACTCGCGCGGCGTCGGGGTCGTGCTCGAGACGATCGAGGAAGCCGGCCGCGATCCGATCCGGAGGGAGCTGGTGCGCTTCGTGCCGGCGCCGCCGCGCCCCGACCGCGCGGCGTTGCTCGCGACCGCCACGTCGGCGGCGGCCGCGGCCGCCGCGAAGTGGCTGCCGTCGCACGAGCACCTGCCCGCGGCGTGGGTGCTGGCGAGCGAGTTCGCGATCGTGCGCGAGGGCGACAAGCCCGTCGTCTACCGCGTGCACGGCGACCGCGCCGTGCGCTTCGACGAGACGGCGCTGGACGACTACGTCGCGCTGGCCGCC
>CALKYL010000455.1 GCA_938003515.1 uncultured bacterium | reverse complement strand
CCCCGCGCGATCTGCATCGCCTACGCGAACGGCCCGCGCTTCGAACGGTGGCTCGCCGATCTGCGCGCGCGGCGAGACGCCGCCCTCGCCGCCGGCGACACCGAGGCGGCGACGGCGCTCGAACGGCAGGCCGTCGCGCAGCAGGACCGCTTCCACCGGCAGGCGTTCGAGGGCGCCGACGTCGACGACATCCTCGCGCGGGTCGCCGACGCCCTGCCGGCGGTGTGCGAAGCCGCCGGCGTCGACCGGCTCGAGAAGGTCAACCGCGACCGCGACGCCTCTGTCGTGACCGTCGACGTGACCGATCGGCTGGTGGCGTTGTTCGAGCCGAGCGAACAGGGACGGCGCTGGATCGCGGACCTCGCGGACCGGCCGCTCGACTAGCGGGCGTCGGCGCGCGCCGCGTTCCTTCGACGCCGCCGGGGCAGCGCGCTACGCTGCCCCGCCGCCATGCGCCTCAGCCAGATCCTGATCTCGACCCTGCGCGACGACCCCGCCGACGCGGAGATCCCGAGCCACCGGCTGCTCGCGCGCGCCGGCTTCGTCGTGAAGACCGCCGCCGGCGTCTACACCTACTCGCCGCTGATGTGGCGCGTCGTCAAGAAGTTCGCGCAGATCGTGCGCGAAGAGCTCGACCGCGAGGGCGCCAACGAGGTGATGCTGCCCATCATCCAGCCGAAGGAGCTGTGGGTGTCGAGCGGCCGCTGGGACCGCTACGTGACCGACGGGATCATGTTCACCCTGAAGGACCGCAAGGGCAGCGAGATGTGCCTCGGCCCGACGCACGAGGAGGTCATGACCGCGTTCGTCGACGCGCAGGTCAACAGCTACAAGCAGATGCCGGTCAACTGCTACCAGATCCAGGACAAGTTCCGCGACGAGATCCGGCCGCGCTTCGGGCTGATGCGCGGCCGCGAGTTCCTGATGATGGACGCCTACTCGTTCGACGCGGACCAGGCCGGGCTCGACGTCGCCTACCGCAAGATGCGCGACGCCTATTGCCGCATCTTCGACCGCTGCGGCGTCGAGTACACGGTCGTGCAGGCCGACTCGGGCGCGATCGGCGGCGCCGGCAGCGAGGAGTTCATGGTCATCGCCGACTCGGGCGAAGACGCGATCCTGTTCTGCAGGGCCAGCGGCTACGCGGCGAACGTCGAGAAGGCGACGAGTCGGCTGCCGGACGCGCCCGCCGGCGGCGACGCCCGGCCGATGGCGAAGCACGCGACCCCGGACGTGCGCACCGTCGCGCAGCTCGAGGCGTTCTTCCCCGACTGGCCCGCGGGCCGCATGGCGAAGACCGTGCTCTACCGGGCGGTGTGGAAGGACCGCGAGCAGCTCGTCGCCGTGATGATGCGCGGCGACCTCGAGATCAACGAGGTCAAGCTCACCAACGCGCTCGACGCGCTCGCGGTCGAGCTCGCGACCGACGAACGCATCGAGCAGGCGACCGGCGCCGCCGTCGGCTTCGCCGGGCCCGTCGGTCTCGGCGACGACGTGCGGCTGCTCGCCGACGAATCGCTTCGCGGCCGCAGCAACCTGCTGACGGGGTGCAACGAGACCGGCTTCCACTGCCTCGACGTCAACCTCGGCCGCGACTGCCGCACGCCCGAGTTCCACGATCTGCGGCGCGCGCGGGCCGGCGAGGGCTGCCCGGTCAGCGGCGAGCCGCTCGAGGAGGCCCGCGGCATCGAGGTCGGCCACATCTTCAAGCTCGGCACCAAGTACTCGTCGGCGATGGGCGCGACGTTCATGGACCAGGGCGGCAAGCCGCAGCCGTTCGTCATGGGCTGTTACGGCATCGGCGTCTCCCGCACGCCCGCCGCGGCCGTCGAGCAGCACCACGACGAGAAGGGCATCGTCTGGCCGGTCGCGATCGCGCCGTTCGCGTGCGTCGTCGCGATGCTCGACCACAAGCGCAACGAGCAGCAGGAGCTCGCGGCGCGGCTCTACGACGAGCTGCGCTCGGCCGGCGTCGACGTGTGCCTCGACGACCGCGCGATGTCGCCCGGCGCCAAGTTCAAGGACCACGAGCTGATCGGCATCCCGGTGCAGGTGTTCGTCGGCCGCAAGGCCGGCGAGGGCACGGTCGAGCTGCTCGTGCGCCGCGGCCTCGCCAAGCAGGAGTGCGCCGCGGGCGACGTGCGCGCGAAGGTGCTCGCGGCGCTCGGCGGTTGACCGGCGCCGCCGCGCCCGGGATTTCTGCCCGGCGTCGCACCGGGCCATGCCACCGCGACTAGGAGCGGTGCCCCTCGACATCCTTCCGAGCACCAAGGGGGACGCATGTGCCTGCTC
>CALKYL010000454.1 GCA_938003515.1 uncultured bacterium | reverse complement strand
CCCGCGCCGCGGCCCGTGGCGCCCTGGCCGGCGGCCGCCGGCGGCGGGGCGTTGCGCCCGGCCATCTCGAAGCGGATCTCGTCGCCCTCCATGCGCGCGGTGATCGCGTAGGGGGTCTCGAGGCTGCCCTTGAGGATCTGCTCGGACAGCGGGTCCTCGAGGTGCTTCTCGATGCCGCGCTTGAGCGGCCGCGCGCCGAAGTCCTCGTGGAACGACTTCTCGATCAGCCAGTCGATGACCGGCTGCGCGATCTCGAGCGTGTGGCCCTTCTGCAGCATGCGCGCCTTCACCTTCTTGAGCTCGTTCTCGACGATGCGCTGCATGTCGTCGCGGGTGAGCTGGTTGAAGATGACGATCTCGTCGAGCCGGTTGATGAACTCCGGGCGGAAGTGGCGCTCCACCTCGCCCATGATCATCTCGCGCATCTTCTCGACGCCGCCCTCCGAGCCGCCCTTGCTGAACCCGAGCCCGGTCGAGTTCTTGATCAGGTTGGCGCCGATGTTCGACGTCATGATCAGGATCACGTTGCGGAAGTCGATGTGCCGCCCGAACGAGTCGGTCAGCCGGCCTTCCTCCATGATCTGCAGCAGCATGTTGAAGATGTCCGGGTGCGCCTTCTCGATCTCGTCGAGCAGGACCACGGAGTAGGGGCGCCGGCGCACCTTCTCGGTGAGCTGGCCGCCTTCCTCGTAGCCGACGTAGCCGGGCGGGGCGCCGACGAGCCGCGAGGCGTTGTACTTCTCCATGTACTCGGACATGTCGATCTGGATGATCGCGTCCTCGCTGCCGAACATGAACTTGGCGAGGCACTTCGACAGCCAGGTCTTGCCGACGCCCGACGGGCCGAGGAACACGAACGAGCCCATCGGCCGGTTCGGGTCCTTGAGGCCGGCGCGCGAGCGGCGCACGGCCTTGGCGATCGACTTGATCGCGGGCTCCTGGTGGATGACGTCCTTGCCGAGCTCCTGCTCCATGTTGAGCAGCCGCTCCGCCTCGGCCTGGTCGAGCCGGGTCAGCGGGATGCCGGTCATCTTCGAGACTGTCTCCGCGATCACGTCTTCGTCGACGACGCCGCCGGACTCGCGGGAGTTCTCGCGCTCACGCCACTCGCGCTGGATCTCCTCCTTCTTCTTGGTCAGCTTGAAGGCCTGGTCGCGCAGGTCGGCCGCGCGCTCGAAGTCCTGGCCGGCGACCGCCTCCTCCTTCTCCTTGTTCAGCCGCGCGATCTCGGTGTCCATCTCGCGCAGGTCCGGCGGCGCCGTCATCGACTTGATGCGGATGCGCGCGCCGGCCTCGTCGATGACGTCGATCGCCTTGTCCGGCAGGAAGCGGTCGGTGATGTAGCGGGTCGACAGGTCGACGGCGACCTGGAACGCCTCGTCGGTGTAGGTGACGCGGTGGTGGGCCTCGTACTTGTCGCGCAGGCCCTTGAGGATCTCGAACGTCTGGTCGGGCGTCGGCGGCTCGACGTTGACGGTCTGGAAGCGGCGCTCGAGCGCGCCGTCCTTCTCGATGTACTTGCGGTACTCGTCGAGCGTGGTCGCGCCGATGCACTGCACCTCGCCGCGCGACAGCGCGGGCTTCAGCACGTTGCTGGCGTCGATCGCGCACTCTGCGCCGCCGGCGCCGACGAGCGTGTGCAGCTCGTCGATGAAGAGCATCACGTCCTTGGCGCGGCGCACCTCGGTCATGACCGCCTTGATGCGCTCCTCGAACTGGCCGCGGTACTTCGTGCCGGCGACCATCATCGCGAGGTCGAGCACGACCAGGCGCTTCCTGCGCAGGATCTCGGGCACGGTGCCCTTGACGATGCGCTGCGCGAGCCCCTCGACGATCGCCGTCTTGCCGACGCCCGCCTCGCCGAGCAGAACGGGGTTGTTCTTGGTGCGGCGGGAGAGGATCTGGATGACGCGCTCGATCTCGGCGTCGCGGCCGATCACCGGGTCGAGCTTCGCGTCGCGCGCGAGCTCGGTCAGGTCGCGGCCGAACGAGTCCAGCGCCGGCATCTTGCTCTTGGTGTTGCCCGACGTCGAGCCCGAGCTCGACCCCGAGCCGCCGCCGCCGCCCGACTCCCCGCTGTCGTTGTCGTCCTCGCCGTTGTTCTCCGACGCGCCGAGGAACTCGAGCACCTCCTCGCGCACCTCGTCGAGCTTGACGCCGAGGTTCATCAGCACCTGGGCGGCGATGCCCTCGTTCTCGCGGATCAGGCCGAGCAGCAGGTGCTCGGTGCCGATGTAGTTGTGGCTCAGCTGGCTGGCCTCCTCGAGCGACAGCTCGAGCACCTTCTTGGCGCGCGGCGTGAACGGCAGCTGGCCCATCGTGACCATCGACGGCCCGGTCTTGACGATCTTCTCGACCTCGTGACGGATCTTCTCGAGGTCGATCGACATGTTCTTGAGCACGTTGGCCGCGACGCCGCTGCCCTCCTGCACGAGGCCGAGCAGGATGTGCTCGGTGCCGATGTATTCGTGGTTGAACTTCATCGCCTCCTGGCGGGCGAAGCTCATGACCTTCTTGGCGCGGTCGGTGAAGCGATCGAACATGCAGTAACCCTCGGTGGCCCTTGCTGTACCGATCTCTAGATCGGATGCCAGCGGTATAGGATTAACCTCGGTCGGAGATCCAGCGCTCGAGCGGCGGTTGCCGGATTTTCCCACACTGCGGCGACGCGGCGCGAGCGGGCCGAACGGCCCGTTGCGGGGGCTCGGTCGGCGCAGCGTCCGTTCGGCGCGGTGTCCGATCGGGCCGGGCGCCCGGCGGCGCACGCGCGTCAGGGCGCGCAGCCGAGGATGTCGCGCAACAGCTGCGCGCGCCGCTGGTCGCGCGCCTCCGGCTGCAGCGTCTCGCGCGTGTAGCGTTGCAGGTGCGCGGGTTGGGAGAGCAGCAGGGCCTGGTTGACGGCGTCGATCGAGAAGCCGTCGACGAGCTCGGTCTGCACGCCGAAGCGCAGCGCCGACAGGCACCCGAGCGCCTCCTCGCTGGTCAGGATCTGGGCACGCTCGAGCGTGCCGAGGGCCCGATGCACCCGGTCGAGCGTGCGCACGCGCGCGCCGCCGCGCAAGAGCGCCGCGCGCACCTCCCGCTCCCACTGCACGATGCGGCCCACCGCGAGCATGACGTCGCCGCGGATCTGCTGCTCGTCGCGGCCGAGCGTGATCTGGTTGGACACCTGGTAGAAGTCGCCGAGCGCGCGGCTGCCCTCGCCGTAGAGGCCGCGCACCGCCAGGTGGATCTTCTGCGCGACGTTGGTCGCCTTGTCGATCTCCTCGGACCACACCAGGCCCGGCAGGTGCAGCATCACCGACAGCCGCAGCCCGGTCCCGGTGTTGGTGGGGCACGAGGTCAAGAAGCCGAACTCCTCCGACCACGCGATCGGCAGCCGCTGCATGACCGTGTCGTCGAGCCGCTCGACGCGCTCCCACACGGCGTCCGGCTGCAGGCCCGACGCGAACACCTGCATGCGCAGGTGGTCCTCCTCGTTGATCATCACCGCGACGCTCTCCGCGGTGTCGGTCGCGACCCCGGCGTGGCGGCGGCTCGACGCCAGCTCGCGGCTGATCAGGTGGCGCTCGACGAGCATCTCGCGCTGCAGGTCGTCGACCGGTCCGAGGTCGAGGATCTGCAGCTGCTCGGGCAGGCCCTTCTGCGACAGCCGCTCGACGACGAACTGGTAGAGCCGCTCGGCCTCGGCGCCGTCGAGGCGCGGCGAGAACGGGAAGCCCTGCACGTTGCGCGCGAGGCGCGCGCGCGTGCAGACCGCGATGTCGCTGTCCGGTCCGGTCCCGGCCAGCCACTCGCCGGGCTGGAACTCCGGTCGCCGGTCGCCGCGTCGTTGTTTTCCCACGTGGGGGGGGTCTCCGTCGGGGGTCAGGTCTTCTCGCCCCGCTCCGCGCGCCGCAGGCGGTCGCGCAGCTCGGCGGCCTCTTCGTAGCGTTCGCCGCGCACCGCGTCCTCCAGGCGCTGCCGCAGCTCGGCGAGCGCCTCGGTGTCCGGCGGCGGGGGCGCCGCGCCGATCGTGCTCGGCAACCGGCCGGTGTGGGACTGCGACTCGTGGATGCGCTGCAGCAGCGGCATCAGCTCGGCGCGGAACGCCTCGTAGCAGCGCGGGCAGCCGAGCCGGCCCTTCGCCCGGAAGTCGGCGGGGGACATGCCGCAGCCGGGGCACGCCTCGCTCCGCGGCGCGCGGCTGCGCTGGCCCTTCAGCCCGCCGAGCAGGTCCTCGAGCATCTCGGTCGAGAACTTCGGCTGCTTCGGCGGCGTGACGCCCAGCTGCTCCGCGCACGCGGCGCAGACGTGCTGCGAGCCGGTGACGGCCCCCTCGGTCAGGTCCATCACGACGATCGTCGCGATCGCCTTCTGGCACGCGGTGCAGTACTGCATGAGCTCGCCTGCGAGCTTAGCCGCCGGCCGCCGGTTCCGCACGCTGCTCGCGGTCGAGCGTCCAGGCGCGCACCAGCCCGTGGAACTCGAGCGCCCGCGCGCGGAAGTTCGGGTACTGGTCGAACGAGGCGAACGCCGGGCTGAACAGCACCGCGTCGCCGGGCCGGGCGGCGCGGACCGCCGCCTGCCACGCGTCGGCGAGGCGCTCGTGCGTCGTCGTCGGCAAGGTCGGACCCGGGCGCGCGCGCAGCGCCGCCGCCAGCGGCGCCGCCG
>CALKYL010000453.1 GCA_938003515.1 uncultured bacterium | reverse complement strand
GCAGCGCGCGGCCGGCGCGCCGGGACCTCACTGCAGCTGCAGGATCATCGGCGACGTCAGCTGGAAGTCGAAGTTGGCCGCCAGCCCGAGGCCCTGCACCATGAACGTGAAGCCGGGAAACGCGCCGGTGTTCGGGTTCGGCACCGACAGCGACGCGTAGCCCTCTGCGTCGGTGATCGCGAGGCCGATGTCGATCGGCAGCGACGAGAAGAACAGGTCCGGCCACGTCAGCGGGTCGAACGGCAGCGGCAGGAAGCCGACCGAGAACGACGGCACGACGATCGCCGGCGGCTGCGGCCCGACGGCGACCAGGCCGAACACGGCGGTGTTGGGCGGGCCGAACAGATCGACGGTCCACGTCGGCTGCGAAGCGCTGGTGGCGAGCCGGCCGAAGTCGCCCTGGTCGGCGATCAGCTGCTGGGTCGGCAGGTCGATGATCGTCATGCCGAGCAGCGTCGGCTGGAAGTTGGTGATGTCGAGCTGCACGCCGAGCCACGAGCCGTCGGCCGGCACGCCGGCGGTGGTGCTACCGCACAAGACGCCCTGGCCCGGGTTCCCGAAGTTGTTGATCTCGAGCACCTCGCCCTGGTTGTTGGTGGTCCAGATCGTGCCGCCGTAGGAGCCGGCGTTGCTGCAGAAGACGAGGTTCGGCTCGGCGGGGAAGTTGCCCGCCGCGTCGGGATACATCGGCGTCCACGTGCCGCCGTTCGGGTCGAGGCCGAGGCCGCCCGTCTTGCCGTAGATCCCGGCCGTGACGACCGGCACACCCGTGCGGTCGATCGCGCCGCTGTTGTCCACCATGCCGCGCACGGTCAGCGTGCCGCCGGGACCGGTCAGCGACTCGTTGATCAGGATCCGCGCCGAGTCCGGCGCGAACGCCGCGACGTTGCCGTTGCCGTCGTAGGTGATGTTGGCCGCGTCGATCTTGAGGATCGCGCCGTCCTGTGCGAAGAACCCGCCGCCCTGGTTGCCGTTGACCCAGTGGCCGAGGTCCGCGGGCGCGAGGTAGAGGTTGCCGGCGGCGTCCTGCGCGATCGCGCCGATGCCGGGGTTGTCGGAGCCCGGGTTGACCTGCACGCCGGCGGCGATGCCATACTGCTGGCGCGTCATGAAGAACTCGGCGTTGCCGTTCGGTCGGAAGCGCAGCCAGTCGCCTTCCTGCAGCGTGACCGGCGTGCCGTTGTTGGTCAGCACCTCGATCGGGCCAGCGGCGCCGTCGAGCCGCGGCGTCCAGAAGACGTCCTGCCAGGTGGGCGAGGTGACGCCGGACAGCGCCGGATGCTTCACGAACACGCCGTCGATGCCGATGTTGGTGAAGTAGCTGGGCTTCCAGGTGCGGAACTTGAGGTAGTCGCCGTTCTGGTCCCCGTCGCCGAGGTAGCAGTGCATCGCCGTCGCCGGCATCAGCGTGCGACCGGCGATCGGCGCGCCCGGCAGCGGCACCGAGTAGCTGAAGTCGTACTCGGTCATCTGCGCGATCGCGCTGTTCGGGTAGTTCAGCGCGTCCGTGCTGACGAACGGGAAGCGGCCGGTGAACAGGATCGCCTTCGGCCCGGACTGGGCCGCCGCGGCGGGCGCGAGGCAGGTGAGGGTGGCGAGGCAGAGCAGGGACGTTCTCATGGCAGTGGTCCTTCCAGGGGTGAGCCGTGGAGCGTAGCCGCCGCACGGGATCGCGCCAGCCGCGGCGGCGTGACAGGATCGCCCCGGTCGGGCATGCTCTCCGCCTCTGCCCCGCACCATCATGTCCCGCTCCTTCCCCGCGCTCTTCCTGTCCGCCGTGCTCGGTGCCCAGGCGCCGTCGTCCGACGTCGCCATCGGCGTGTTCCCGTTCCTCGTCGGCAACATGGACGCCCGTGTCAACGAGATCGCGACCAACTGCCAGACGCGCGGCATCGACACGCTCTACGTCAGCGTGTTCCGGGCGACGGGGCCGCAGACGGGCGACCTCTGGGTCACCGACAGCGCCGGCGACTGGAACCCGCAGTGGGGCCCGGTGCGCAGCGGCGGCGCCGGCATCCACCTCGTCAACCTGATCGCCGCGTGCCACGCGGTGAACGTGCGCGTCGTCGGCGTGCTCAAGTGCTTCGACGACACCGTGCAGCCCGACAACCTCGCGCACCGCCAGTACCTCCTGAACGTGATCGACTACTTCGTCGACGCCTGGCAGCCGAACGGCCAGCCGGTCTACGACCTCGACGGGTTCGCGCTCGACTACGTGCGCTACGTCGGCAGCTCGAGCGCGGTGCCGGCGAACGTCACCAACTTCGTCGCCGACGTGCGCCAGCGCATCGGCGGCATGTCGCTGCACGCGTACCTGATCGCCAACCGCTTCACGTTCGACGGACCGGTCTACAACGGCAACTTCAACTCGTACGCGTCGGTCAAGAGCCAGCTGTCGCAGCAGTACGGTCAGGACTGGGAGCAGCTCGCGCCGCTGCTCGACGTGCTGATGCCGATGGCCTACACCGCCGACGGTTCGATCTACTCGACCTACGCGCTGCACCAGGCCTACGTCCAGAAGACCGCCGAGTACGCGCGGCAGGCGTGCGCGCTGGCCGGCGTGCCCGGCCGGCGGGTCTGCCCGGTGGTGAAGACCTACGTGTCGAGCGGCGAGACGACCACGACCTCGACGATCCAGGCGTCGGTGACCGGCGCCCTGCTCGGCGGCGGCGACGGCTACCAGTCGTTCCGCTACCAGCAGGTCGTCGACAACCCATCCTGGTGGACCCCGCTCCAGGCCTACGCCGTGCCCGGCTGCAACTGGCCGCGCCCCTTGTTCACCGCCAGTTCGCCGCGCCTGACGACCACCTACGACCCGGCCGGCACCAGCGACCTCGACCAGCCGGCAGGCTCGCTCGAACTGCGCTTCGACTACGACGGCGACGGCGCGTTCGACACGCCGTGGCAGCCGAACGCCACCGTCGTCAACCTGACGCGGTACCCGTCCGCGTGGACGACGACGATGCAGGCGCGGGACGCCCAGTGCCACGCGTCAACGGCGCGCCGGCGCTACTCGGCGGGCTCCCCGATCAAGCTGTTCACGCTGATGCTCAACACGACCTGGGGCGGCGCGATCCAGGTGTTCCTCGACGTGGGGCCCGCCGGCGCGGGCGACACCTACCTCGCGATCGCCGGCCTGTCCGGCACGTCGCCGGGGTTCCTGTGGGCGCCGGGCTTCCCGGTGCCGCTCAACATCGACGCCGTCACCGCGGTGCTCGCGGGGCAGCCGAACGGGCCGCTGTTCGTCAACGGCTTCGGCACCTTCAACGCCCAGGGTCGCGCGACCGCGACCCTCAACTGGCCGCCGCAGATCCTGTCGTTCCTCGCCGGCTTCACGCTGCACTGGAGCGTGATCGCGCAGGACGCGCAGGGCAACCCGCGCTGCGTCGGCGACAGCAAGCCGCTGCTGCTGCAGTGACACCGCGCCGGCGGCGCGCGGGCACGCCCGTGCATCGGCCGGCGCCCAGCGATATCGTCGCGCGGCGATGATCTCGCTGCAGAGCTACGTTCGTGGTGACTGGATCGCCGGCAGCGGCGACCCGGTGACCCTTCACGACCCGTCGACCGAGGCGGTGCTCGGCGACGTGCGTCCGTCCGGCGTCGACTACGCGGCGACGCTGCAGCACGCCCGGGACGTCGGCGGGCCGGCCCTGCGCAAGATGACGTTCCCCGAGCGCGCGAAGCTCCTGAAGGCGCTGTCGGCGCTGCTGCACGAACACCGCGACGAGCTGATCGAGATCGCCGGACGCAACGGCGGCAACACCCGCGGCGACGCGAAGTTCGACCTCGACGGCGCATCGGGCACGCTCGCGTACTACGCGCAGCTCGGAGCGTCGCTGCCGACGACGCCCTGGCTGCCCGACGCCGATGGGGTGCAGCTCGGCCGCACCGCCCGCTTCTGGTCGCAGCACGTGCTGACGACCCGGCCGGGCGTGGCGGTGCACATCAACGCGTTCAACTTCCCGGCGTGGGGCATGGGGGAGAAGCTCGCGTGCGCGCTGCTCGCCGGCACGCCGGTCGTCACCAAGGCCGGCACCGCCAGCGCGATGCTGGCGTTCCGGATCGCGCAGCTCGTCGTCGACAGCGGCGTGCTGCCCGACGGCGCGTTCCAGTTCGTCGCGGGCTCGGCCTCCGGACTGCTGGACGCGATGGGGCCGATGGACACCGTCGCCTTCACCGGCAGCGCGCGCACCGGCGCGCGCATCCGCGGCAACACGAACCTGATCCACAACAGCGTGCGCGTCAACATCGAGGCCGACTCGATCAACCCGGCCGTGCTCGGCCCGGACGTCGAGATCGACGGCGACACGTGGGCGCAGTTCGTCGCCAACCTGCACGTCGACATGACGCAGAAGGCGGGCCAGAAGTGCACCGCCGTGCGCCGCATCCTCGTGCCGGCCGACAAGGTCGACGCCGTCGTCGAGGCGTTGGTCGAGCGGCTGTCGGCGACCAAGGTCGGCAACCCGTTCGACGACGGCGTGCGCATGGGGCCGGTCGCCAGCAAGGCGCAGCTCGACGACGTGCGCGGCGGCATCAAGAAGCTGCAGGAGCACTGCGACACGCTGCTCGGCGGGCCGGAGCCGATGGACGGCAAGGGCTACTTCGTGCGGCCGACGCTGCTGCGCGCGCGCGACGTCGAGCGCCCGGTGCTGCACGAGCTCGAGGTGTTCGGCCCGTGCGCGACGGTGCTGCCGTACGACGGCACGGTCGAGACCGCGATCCGGCTGTGCAACCAGGGCGGCGGCTGCCTCGTCGCCAGCGCCTACAGCGACGACAAGGAGTGGGTGCAGAGCCTCGTCCAGGGGCTCGCGCCGTGGCACGGCCGCATCTGGCTCGGCAGCGAGAAGACGATGGGCCAGGCGCTGGGCCCGGGGGCGGTGCTGCCGGGGTCGATCCACGGGGGACCGGGCCGCGCCGGCGGCGGCGAAGAGCTCGGCGGGCTGCGCGGGCTGATGCCCTACATGCAGCGTACGGCGCTCCAGGGAGACCGAGCGGTGGTGGGTCGGACCTTCGGCGGCGAAGCCTGACAGAGGCCGAACGGCCCGTATCGCCCGGGTAATCGTGCCACGGTTGCCTCCGAATTCCGGAGAGAACCGTGGCCAGCGCGCCGGCACGTGGCGTAGGGGCGGGTACCCGAAGCTCGAGGCTCGCCCCATGGCCACCGTGCTCGTTTGTTGGATCGTCGGCTCCTTCCTCCTGGCGCCGATCGTCGGCCGCGCGCTGCGCGGCCGTCCGGAACCGCGTCCCGAGCGGCACGCCGGCCGGCGGGTCGCCGCCTGAGCCGAGCGAACGCGCGAGCCAGCGTCGACGCGTGCCGCAAGCCGAGCCGCCGGCTCACGGGAAGCGGCGGCTCACGGGAAGCGGCATCGATGCGCGCCGCGCCGCCGACCCCGTCCCCGAGGCGGGCCTTCGTCCCAAAGCGGGCCTTCGTCCCAAAGCGGGAGAGTGGTGGGCGTTACAGGATTCGAACCTGTGACCCTCAGCTTGTCGAGCTGATGCTCTAGCCAACTGAGCTAAACGCCCGTTCGGGAGGCGAGGATCATGCCCGAGGCCGCCGGGGAAGCAAGGCCTTTCTCGGCCCGGCCGGCCGCGCGAACGCCGCGGCTCGATGGCGCGGCGGCCCACGGGCTGCGGTAGGCTCTCGCGTTGGCTCGCCACCGCCGGACCTGCTCCGGTGCGCCCGGATGCTCGCCCCGTCGATGGACTCTCCTGCCGCGCTGTCGCTGATCGTGCCGCTGCCCCGTCCGGTGCGCGGCGGCGCCGCCCGGGTGCGGGTCGGCGGCAGCGAACTGGTGCTCGAGCACGCGCGCGGCTGCCACTCGCTGCTCTGGTCCGACGGGCGCGAAGCGCGCCGCTACGTGCTCGGCCTCGACGCGCGCGGCCGTCTCACGCTCGAACTGCGCGCGCCGCGGCTGCCGCTGCGCGTCGTGCCGCGCGAGGCGTGGGAGATCGTGCCGGCGGCGCGGCTGCGCGGATACCTGACGGCGCCCTTGGTGCCGCCGATCGTCTGGCGGGCCGGCGGCGGCACCCCGAAGACGCTCGTCGAGCTGCATCCGCGCGGACTCGCGGGCGCCTTTCACGAACGGGACGGCCATGCGTTCCGCTGCGCGGTGACGTGGCTGTCGCGGTTCCCGGTACGCACCGGCGAGCCGCAGGTGGTCGTGCCGCTGCGCCTCTACAACCGCACGCGGGCACCGATCTGTCCGGGGGAGCTCGCGATCGAACTCGACGACGCGCACCTCGTGCCGCTGCGCGGCGCGATCGTCGTGCGCCCGCAGCGCATCGCGCTGGCCGACGACGCCGCGAACGCGCCCACCGCGCCCGATCCGCTGGCGATGGGGGAAGCGTGAACGCGCGCCGCCGCGGGCGCACCTGGCTGTTCTGCGCGACGGTCGCGCTCGCCGGCTGCCAGCCGCGCCCGACCGACGCGGAGCTCGAGATCGCCGGCGAGCTGCGCGCGCTCCGGCT
>CALKYL010000452.1 GCA_938003515.1 uncultured bacterium | reverse complement strand
TGCTCTTCCGATCTGGCGATCGCGTCCGCGTCGGTCGGCGGCACGACCGGTCCCGCGGAGAGCAGGCGCACGAGGTCGCTGCCGTCGCCGGGCGGCAGCGCGGCCAGCACGGGCCGCTCGCTCGCGAGCGCCTCGTAGAGCTTGCCGGGCACCACCAGCGCGCGTTCGCCGGCCGGCACGCCGTGCAGCGGCACGAACACCGCGTGCGCCGAGCACAGCGCGGCGATCGATTCGGCGTGCGGCACGTAGCCGCGCGCCGCGACGAGCCCTTCGAGACCGAGCCGCGCGATCAGCTCGCGGTGCGACGCGTCGACGCGGCCGTAGAGGTCGACCGAGAGCCGCGCCGCGAGCGCAGGGCCGACGCGATCGCGCCAGCGCGCGACGCCGTGCAGCAGGTAGTAGCCGGTGCGGCCCAGCGGCTCCACCTGGCGATGGCGCACGCGACGCAGCGTGTTGCTCGTCGCGCCGGCCGGCAGATCGGCCGGATGGAACGTGCCGAGGTGCACGAGCCGGAAGCGTTCGTCCGCCGCGGGGCGTGCCGGCTCGGCCGCCGCGAAGTCCGCCTCGTCGTAGCCGTTGGGCACGACGACGCAGCGCCGTGGATCGGCGCCGAGCGCGGCGTACGCGCGCCCGGCCTCGGGCACGTTGGCGACGACCGCGTCGGCGCGCGCGAGCACGCGCCGCATGCGCCGCAGGTCGAGCCACGCGTGCAGCGGGCTCGGATGCACGCGCCACGCGTCGAGCGCCCACGGATCGCGCAGGTCGACGACCCAGGGCAGGCCGAGCTCGCGCTGCAGCGCCGCGCCGACGCGCGCGCAGGCGTACGGCGAGAGCGTCGTGACGACGACGTCGAAGCGCTCGGCGCGGGACAGCGCCCGCGCGCGCGCACACGCCGCGTCGGCCCATTCGTCCTCGTCGACGTGCAGCCGCAGCGTCCGCCGCAGCCGCGCTCCCGCGGCCGGTCGCGACGGCGCGGCGACGCGCTCGACGCGGCAGCCGCCGGCCGACAGCGTCGGGTCGTCGTGCGGCGCGTGTTCGCTTCGCAGCGACTCCTCGACGGTCAGGACGACCGGCTCGACGCCGTGCTCGGGCAGGTAGCGGCAGAACTTCGCGAACCGCTGCGTGCCGGCCCCGCCCTTCGGGGGGAAGTAGTAGGCGACGATCAGCGCGCGCATCAGCCGCTCCGCTCCCGAACGACCGCGGCCGCCTCCCTGCGCGCGGCGCAGTCGCCGTCGGGGCACCGGTTCGTGTTGCGGGCGAGCCGGTCGCGCCGCCGGCGCCAGCGGAACAAGAGCCGCCGGAGCAGGCCGGCGCGATCGTCGTCCTGCAACAGCATCGCCGGCGTCGGCAGCACGTGGCCGTGCCGCGGACCCCACGTCTCCATCAGCCATCGCGCCGCGCGTTCGTAGTGCTCGTCGATCCTGCCGGTCGACAGGTGCACGATCGGCGCGTCGACCGCGAGGGCGCGCAGGCCGCGCCGATCCGCTTCGAGGCACAGCGCGGTGCCATAGCAGTGGAACCCCGGGACCGCCGGGTCGAAGCGCAGCCCCGTGTCCTTGCGCACCGCGATCAGCACCTCGTCGAGCGTCAGCACCTCGCTCGGCAGGGCCGGCCAGTAGCAGTGGCCGTTGGGGTCGACGATGTGGCCCCGGTAGCGGCCAGCGCGGTCGCAGCCGACCGGCCCGGCGAGGGCGACGTCGGCGGCGGCGCCCGCGAGCGCCTCGACGAGGCGCCGCCACGTGCCGGCGGGGAACAAGACGTCCTGGTGCACGCAGACGACCCAGTCGGCGTCGACCTGGTCGATGCCGTGGTTGAGACCCTGCGCGGCGTTCCAGCCGCGCGCGTTCGGCTCGACGACGACCCAAGCGGGCAGCTGCGGCAGGTCGCGCCGCAGCGACGCCTCGCACGCCGCGAACTGCGCGCGGTCGTTGACCAGCGTTACGAGGGCGATGCGGGGCACGGCGGGAGCCCGGCGCGCAGCCGGTCGAGCACGGCGGTCAGCTCTGGGGGCAACGGGTCCTCGACGACGACGCGTTCGTCGCGCGACGGATGGCGGAGTTCGACCCTGCGCAGGTGCAGGAACAGCCGGTCGAGCCCGAAGCGCGCGCGGAACAGCGCGTTGATGCGGCCCTTGCCGTGCGTCGTGTCGCCGAGCACGTGCCGGCCGCTGTGGTTGGCGTGGCGGCGGATCTGGAGGTAGCGGCCGGTGGCGGGGCGGCAGCGCGCGAGCGCGCAGCGGTCGTACGCCTCGAGCACGGCGAAGTCCGTGCGGCTCTCGCGCGCGACGTCCTTGTCGTCGGTCAGCGGCCGGCTGCAGGTCCAGGCGGCCGGCAGGTCGCGGCCGCTGCCAGGGAAGCGCATCAGCGCGACGTATTCCTTCTCGGCGTCGGCGGCGGCCAGACGCTGCTGCAGCGCGGCCGCGGCGGCCGACGAGAACGCGAACAGCAGGATGCCGGACGTCGCGCGATCGAGCCGGTGGAACGGGAACAGGAAGCGTCCGAGGCGGTCGCGCACGAGCTGCAGCGCGGCCGGCGCGTCGGGGTGGTGCTCGTCGCGATGGACCAGGAGGCCGCTCGGCTTGCTGACGGCGACGAACTCCTCGTCGAGGTGGAGCACCCTCGGCGCCTCCGGGGGCGCCGTCGCGGCGTCGTCACGTTCGGTCTCGCCCATCGGCCGGCGGATTGGACCGGGTCCCCCGCGCCTCGACAACCTCGTTCGCGACAACGGCGCGCCGGCGCGCTTCGATGGCGCACGTGAACGTCTGGCACCTGCTCGCGCACGCCGCCCGCAGACGACCGCACCGGGTCGCGCTGCAGAGCGGCGGCGAACGACTCGACTACCGGCAGGCGGCCGACGCGGCCGGCGCGCTGGCCGCCGAGCTCGCCGCCCGCCGCGTGGGCCCCGGCGACCGGGTCGCGTGCCTGCTCCCCAACGACGTCGCGCACTGGCTCGTCTACTTCGCGGCGCCGGCGGCGGGCGCGGTGCTGGTGTCGCTGAACACGCGGCTCTCGGCCGACGAGCTCCGGCGCATCCTCGCGCACTGCGAAGCGCGCGTGCTGCTCCACGACGAGGCGCACGGCGGGATCGCGCGCGAGCTCGGCGCGCGCCTGCCGCTCGGCGCGGTCGACCTGGCCGCGCTGCGCGCCGGATCCCCGACGCCGTTCGCCCCCCGCCTCGCCGCCGCGCGGGAGCCGGCGCAGCTCTACTACACGAGCGGCACCACCGGCTCGCCGAAGGGCGTCGTGCTGACCCATCACAACGTCACCGCGCACGCGCTCGCCGCGGTGCGGGAACTGCGCCTGCGACCGAGCGACGTCTGGGCCCACGTGGCGCCGATGTTCCACCTCGCCGACGCGTGGGCGACCTTCGCCGTGACCGCCGTCGGCGGCCTCCACGTGTTCCTGCCCAGGTTCACTCCGGGCCACGCGCTCGATCTGCTCCGCGACGCGCGCGTGACGATCACCAACCTCGTGCCGACGATGCTGACGCGCATGGTCGCCGAGCCCGACGCGGGCGATCGCGACTACGCGCTCCGGCTGGTGCTCAGCGGCGGCGCGCCGATCGCGCCCGACGTCGTGCGCCGCGTGCTGGCGACCTTCGGCTGCGACTACGCCCAGACCTACGGCATGACCGAGACGAGCCCGTATCTGACGATGAGCCTGCTGCCGCCGGAGCTGCGGCGGCTCCCGGCCGCCGAGCAGCTGCCGTGGAAGTGCAAGACCGGGCGCGCGTTCCGCGGCGTCGAGCTGCGCGTCGTCGACGCCGACGGCCGCGACGTGCCGCGCGACGGCCGCGCCGTCGGCGAG
Source organism: uncultured bacterium (assembly GCA_938003515.1). The sequence goes on along the minus strand of CALKYL010000452.1, from coordinate 2,659 downwards.
ATCCGGGTGCGCGGCCCGAACGTGACGCCCGGCTACTGGCGCGATCCGGCGGCGACGGCGGCGGCGTTCGACGCCGACGGATTCCTCCGCACCGGCGACCTCGCGACGATCGACGCCCACGGCTTCGTGGACATCGTCGACCGCATCAAGGACGTCATCAAGACGGGCGGCGAGACCGTCTACTCGGTGGAGGTCGAGCACGTCCTGCACGAGCATCCGGCGGTCCTCGAGTGCGCCGTCGTCGGCGTGCCGGACGCGACCTGGGGCGAACGCGTCGTCGCCGCGGTGGTCCCGCGGCCGGGCCACGAAGCCACCCCCGACGACCTGATCGCGTTCTGCCGCGAGCGCATCGCCGCGTTCAAGGCGCCGAAGCGGATCGCGTTGGTCGACGCGCTGCCGCGCACCGGCTCGGGCAAGATCCGGAAGGCCGCGATCCGCGACGAACTCGCCCGCTCCGAGACCTGAACGCCACTACCTGCGCAGGCATTCTTTCCGCGCCGACGCAGGCGCCCCTCCTCCGGACCGGCCGCAGAACCGCTAGGATCGCGGCCCAGGAGAAGCTGCATGCACTGCCAGACCCCCCTCGCCGGTCTCGTGTTCGCCATCGCCCCGCTCGCCGCCCAGGACGTCGGTTCGCCCGCGCCCGACGTGGAGTGGCCCAGGACCTGGCACTTCGACGGCATGCCGGACAAGAAGCTCTCCGAGCTGAAGGGGTCGGTGGTGCTGCTGGAGTTCTGGGCGACCTACGCCGACTCGTCTCGCTACCGCGTCAAGCGGCGCAACGACATGCACGCGTCGCTGGTGGACCGGGGCCTCGTCGTCATCGCGCTGACCAACGAGCCCGAGAAGGACGTCACCGAATACAACGAGAAGTACGGCGTCGCGCACCCGGTCGCGATCGGCCCGTATCCGGGCTACGAAGTGCGGCTGATCCCGTACGCGTTCCTGATCGACAAGGAGGGCAAGATCGCGTGGCGCGGCCGGCCCGACGAGGTCCCGAAGACGCAGCTCGACAAGCTGCTGATGGGGGCGCGGCCGGCCTCCGTGCGCGCCGGGCTCGGTGAGGTGCACACGCTCCGGGTGGGCGAGCAGTTCGGCGAAGCCTACGCGCTGACGAAGAAGCTGCTCGACAAGGGCGAGCTGTCCCCGGCCGCGCAGGAGCAGGCGCGCGGATGGAACGAAGCGGTGGAGCAGCACGTCGCGGCCGCGCTGGCCGAAGCCGCGGCGGCCGCCGAGGCGGAGGACGTCTACGCCGAGTGGTCGCAGCTCGAACCGCTGTCCCGCCTCTACAAGGGCGTGCCCGGCGCCGACAAGGCCGCGGCGCGGGTCGAGGAGCTGATGGCGTCGAAGACCAACCGGCAGGAGGTCGAGGCCGGGCAGAAGTACGACGAGGCCAGACGCAAGGAAGCCGACTACGACTTCGACGGCGCGCACGAGATCTACACGGAGCTCGGCAAGCGCATGCGCCGCACGAAGGCCGGCAGGGCCGCGCGCGACCGCGAAAAGGAGCTCGAGAAGAGCGGCATGCTCGGCTACGAGCACAAGTGCAACTACTGCCGCGCGGCCGAGAAGGCCTGCCCTACGCACGCCAGGAAGTGAGCGCCGGGCGAGCGCGGCCCGACGGCCTCAGGCGCGCCGCAGCACGACGACGCGATTGGTGTTGGTGCCGCGCCGGTTGTTGGCGACGCCCCAGCAGTTCGCCGTCTTGGTGAAGTCCTGCGAGTGGATCAGCACCAGCTCCGGCGCGAAGCCGGCGGACGTCGCCGCCGGCACGACCGCGCGCTCGAGCTGCACGGTGCCGCCGCGCACCTCCCCGACCTCGAAGGCGACGTGGCCGCCCGGCCGAACGACGCGGTGCAGCTCGGCGAACACCTCGGCCATCGCGCGCCGCCACGCGTCGACCGTGCGCGCCATGGTCACCGACACCCGCGCCGGGTCGATGCCGCAGAACCAGCAGCGCAGCCAGTTGTCGGCCGCGTAGTGCACGACGTCGAGGAACGGCGGCGACGTCACGACGAGCTCCACGGACCCGTCGGCGAGTTCGGGCGTGGCCGCGGCCGGCCCGGTGCCGAGCACGGCGCGTCGGGCGAGCGCCCCGGTCCTCGCCGCGAATTCCGGATCTACGTCCTTCAGCAGCGCCTTCGACTTGCGCAGCACGATCGCGCGTACGTCGCGCGGCGGCGGGGACTGGCCGCGGCGCGCGTTGATGCGCCGCTGGGACGCCGGCGACGTCGCCTGGTTGGGCGGCAGCGTGTAGACGGAGAAGAACCCGGGCGAGTGTCCGGTCAGCCGGTTGACGCAGACCATGCGGAGCCAGTCGTCGACCGGGTCGAGCTCGCCGTCGAGGTCGCGGCGCAGGAAATACGCGCGCAGCGCTTCGAGCGCGCGCAGCGTGTCGGGGTGGAAGAAGGCGAGCAGGTCGTCGTCGAGCGCGCCGCGCCACGACAGGTCGAGCGCGTCCAGGCGCTCCGCGACCGCCGCCAGCCCGGGCGGCGCGAGCCGCGGCCGCACGAGCATCGCCGCGAGCGGGTTGACGTCGCTCCCGGACGGCACGCGACCGCGCAGCAGCGACGCCAGCGGCGACGTGCCGCTCGCCATGAACTGGTTGGACATGAAGTCGCCACGCCGATTCACGGGCTCGAGGAAGACGGCCGCAAGG
>CALKYL010000451.1 GCA_938003515.1 uncultured bacterium | reverse complement strand
CTCGAGCCGTTCGAGCTCGGTCCGCAGCGCGGGCAGCGACGCGCCGGTGACGACGTGGCGCATGCCGACGCGGCGGCGCAGCGAGTCGAGATCGCCTTCGACGACCATCGCGCCGTCGCGCAGCACGCCGACGCGGTTGCACAGGCCCTCGAGCTCGGCGAGCTGGTGGCTCGACAGCAGGACCGCCGTGCCTTCGTCGCGCGTCAGCCGCAGGAGCAACGCGCGCAGCTCGGCGATGCCCTCGGGATCGAGGCCGTTGGTCGGCTCGTCGAGCAGGAGGAGCCGCGGGCGGCCGAGCAGCGCCTGCGCGAGGCCGAGCCGCTGCCGCATGCCCATCGAGAACGCGCCGACGCGCCGGTCGGCGGCCGGGCTCAGCCCCGTCGCGTCGAGCACGCGCCCGGCCTCGGCGGCGGCGAGGCGTCGCGCCATGCCCTGCAGCCGCGCGAGCGCGACGAGATTCTTACGCGCCGTCACGTGGGCGTGGAACCCGGTGCGTTCGATGACGGCGCCGATCAGGCCGTTCGCCCGGCGTCGCGCGGTCCCGGCGTCGATGCCGAACACGTGCACGGTGCCGCGCATCGGCCGCAACAGCCCCAGGCACAGCCGCATGACGGTCGTCTTGCCTGCGCCGTTGTGGCCGAGGAAGCCGTAGCAGTCACCGGGGCGGATCGAGAGCGACACGCCGCGCACCGCCGGGCGGCGCGCGTAGCCGAAGTGCAGGTCGTGCAGCGCCAGGGCCTCGGTCACGCGTGCCGATGCTGCCCGGCCGACCGGGGACTTCAAGACGCGGCGCGCAGTTGTCCGTATCATCCTGCGCCCCTCGATCATGAACGTCCTCCCCCGCGCGTTCGCGCGCACCGCGGCGCGCCGGCGCCACCTCGACCAGGGCAACCTGCTGCGCTCGCTCACGCTCGTCATCAACGGCGTGCCGGGCGGCATCAACCTCGGTCAGGGCGTGTGCGACCTCGACCCGCCGCGGCCGCTCGTCGAGGGCGCGATGGCGTCGATCGACGGCGGCGACCGGCAGCTCTACACGCCCTACCAGGGGCTGCCCGAGCTGCGCGAGGCGATCGCGGCGAAGCTGCGTCGGCACAACGGCCTCGCGTTCGACGCCGCCAACGTCGCGGTCTGCACCGGCAGCAGCGGCGCGTTCTTCGCGGCCGGCACGACGCTGTTCGAGACCGGCGACGAGGTGGTGCTGTTCGAGCCGTTCTACAGCTACCACTGGACGACGCTGCCGCTGTTCGGCGCGGTGCCGGTGGCGGTGCCGCTCGACCGCGAGACGCTGGCGTTCGATCCCGCCGTGCTGCGCCGGGCGCTCTCGCCGAAGACGCGCGCCGTCGTCGTCAACACGCCGGGCAACCCGTCGGGCAAGGTGTGGACGAGGGAGGAGCTCGCCGAGCTCGGCGGGCTGCTGGACGGCACCGACGTCGCGGTGCTGACCGACGAGGTCTACGAGTACATGTGCTTCGACGGCCGCCGGCACGTGTCGCCGGCGGCGGTGGCGGAGCTCGCCGACCGCACGCTGACGATGAACTCGTTCAGCAAGACCTTCTCGGTCACCGGCTGGCGCATCGGGTTCCTCGCCGGTCCGCCCGCGATCGTCGAGAAGTGCGGGGTGGTCTTCGACCAGATCGAGGTCTGCGCGGCGCGGCCGATGCAGCGCGGCGTGCAGCGCGCGCTCGAGACGCTGCCGGACTCGTTCTACACCGACCTGCAGCGCGAGTACGAGCAGAAGCGGGATCTGTTCTGCGCGGCGCTCGCCGACGCCGGCTTCGGATTCGAGGTGCCGGAGGGCGCCTACTACGTGCTCGCCGACTACCGCCGCGTGTTCGGCGACGTCGCGCCCTACGACGCGGTGATGAAGATGATCGAGACGATCGGCGTCAACGCCGTGCCCGGCGACCTGTTCTTCGCCGCGCCCGACGGCGTGCGCAGCATGCGATTCCAGTTCGCCGTCGAGCGCGCCGTGCTCGAGCAGGCGGCCGACCGACTGAGGAGCCTCGCCCGATGAATCCCCGTGACCTGCTCCTGTCCCGTTGGCTCCTGTCCCGTTGGCTCCTGCCGGCAGCGCTCCTGCTGCCGTGGTGCGGCGCCGCGCCCGCGCAGCAGGCGAGCGTGCTGCGCGACCCCGCGGCCGGCCTGGTCGCGATCGACCAGGCGCTGCGCGACGTCGGCAGCGACGTGGTCGTGCTCAACGTCGCGGCCCACCCCGACGACGAGTCGTCGCGGACCAACACGATGCTGCGGCGCAAGTACGGCCACCGCGTCGTCACCGTCTACTCGACGTTCGGGGACGGGGGCCAGAATGTGATCGGGCGCGAGATCGGGCCGGCTCGCGCCGAGATCCGGTTCCGCGAGGCGCTGCGCGCGGCGGCGATGATGGACGGCGAGGTGCGCTGGCTCGGCATGGCCGACTTCGGCTTCAGCAAGACGCTCGAAGA
>CALKYL010000450.1 GCA_938003515.1 uncultured bacterium | reverse complement strand
CCGGGCGACACCGGCGGCGGCGAGGCCGGCGGCGGCGAGGCGGGCGCGGGCGAGACCGGGCCCGGGGGCCCGAAGCCGGGGTCCGGGGCACCCGCCGAGGCCTCGACCGGAGCCGAAACGGAACCCGCCGACCCCGACCAGACCGAGGCCACGGCGCCCGACGAACCCGCCGACGCCGGCGACCCCGGCCGCAAGAAGGAGCCGTGGGAGCGCATGCGCAACGCGCCGCAGACGATGGACCAGGTCGTGCCCGCCGCCGAACGTTACGGCGAGGTCGCGTGGCCCGCGTCGATCCCCGAGGCGAAGCGGACCGAGATCCGCGAGATCGTCGCCGACATCGAGGTCGACGGCGGCCTGTCGACGATCCGCGCCAAGCGCAAGCTCGCCGAGGAGGGCTACCCGGCGCTGTTCGGCATCGTCGACCGCCTGCGCGCGCTCGACTACAAGAACAACGGCGAGGCGATGCTCGGCTTCGAGCTGAACAAGATCATCGAGGAGATCACCGGCGGCCTGAACGCGCGCTACGCGCCCGTCGGCGCGACCGAGACGATCGCCCCGGCGAAGGCCGAGTGGAACACGCGCACCGTGCAGGCGTGGATGCGCACGCTCGAGAAGTGGCCCGACGAGGAGACCTTCAAGGAGAACAAGCGGGCGCGGGCCGAGAAGAAGGGCTGAGCCGCGGCGCGCGGGCGGGCGTTCCGTATGATGCTCGCCCCCGCATGACCGACTTCGCCAGAGACCTCACTCCCCGGGAGATCACCCGCCGGCTCGACGAGTACATCGTCGGCCAGCAGAAGGCCAAGCGCGCCGTCGCGGTGGCGCTGCGCAACCGCTGGCGCCGCCGCCAGCTCGGCCAGGAGCTGGCCGCCGACGTCTACCCGAAGAACATCCTGCTGATCGGGCCGACCGGCGTCGGCAAGACCGAGATCGCGCGCCGGCTCGCGACGCTGGCCCGCGCGCCGTTCGTCAAGGTCGAGGCGACGAAGTACAGCGAGACCGGCTACCACGGCCGCGACGTCGAGTCGATGGTGCGCGACCTCGTCGACGCGGCGGTCGCGCTGGTGCGCGCCGAGAAGGTGCAGGAGGTCGAAGAGCGCGCGGGGGCGGCGGCCGAGGAGCGCATCTACCGCGCGCTGCTCGAGGAGCACGGCCTGGAGGAGTATCGCGACGGCGGCGCCGAGCTGCCGGGGGCGCTCGAGGGCGGCTTCTGGCGGCCGCGGCCGAAGGGCGAGGCCCCGGCGCCGGCGGCCGACGCGCCGGTCGACCTCGCCGAGCGCGAGCACGCGCGCGTGCGGCTGCGCGACGACCTGCGCGCGCGTCGCATCGAGACGCGCCACGTCGAGATCGAGGTGCGCGACACGCGCACGCCGACGCTCAGCGTCATGGGGCCGCAGGGCAACGAGACGATGGGCATCGACGCGCAGGCCCTGCAGGAGATGTGGGGGCGCGCCCCGGGCAAGAAGACCAAGATCCGCAAGCTGACGATCGCCGAGGCGCGCAAGCTGATGCAGGACGAGGAGGCCGACAAGCTGCTCGACCAGGACGCGATCGTGCAGGAGGCCCTCGACCGCGCCCAGAACGACGGCATCGTCTTCGTCGACGAGATCGACAAGATCGTCAGCTCGGGCGGCGGCGACGGACCCGACGTGTCGCGCGAGGGCGTGCAGCGGGACCTCCTGTCGGTCGTCGAGGGCTGCGCGGTCTACACCCGCTACGGCCACGTGCGCACCGACCATATGCTGTTCCTCGCGGCCGGAGCGTTCCACTTCCACAAGCCGAGCGAGCTGATCCCCGAGCTGCAGGGCCGGTTCCCCGTGCGCGTCGCGCTGCGCTCGCTGACCCAGGCCGACTTCGTGCGCATCCTGTCGGAGCCGAAGAACGCCCTGACCCGGCAGTACGTCGAGCTGTTCCGGACCGAGCGCGTGGCGCTCGCGTTCACCCAGGACGGCCTCGAGCGGCTCGCCGCCCTCGCCTTCCGCGCCAACCAGACCACCCAGGACATCGGGGCCCGCCGGCTGATGACCATCCTCGAGAAGTGCCTCGAGGACCTGTCCTTCGAGGCCAGCGAGCGGGCCGGCGAGACGGTCGTCGTCGACCGCCGGCTGGTCGACGAACGCCTCGGCGAGACCGGCGACGACGAGGACCTGATCCCCTACCGGTTGTGACCGGCGGCCGGCGGGCGCAAAATCCGCGGAACCGGCGGGGCTCCGGGTCGAAACACCGCGCCGCGCGTCGGATCCGTCCGCGATGACCGAGATCACCAACGAGATCGTGCTCGACGCCCAGCGGGGCGACGAAGCCGCCTGCCGGGCGATCGTCGAAGGCCTGCACCGGCCGATCATCGCCACGATCTACCGCTTCCTCGGCCAGGGCTTCCGCCGCGAGGTCGAGGACCTGGCGCAGGAGGTGTTCCTCAAGGTCTTCCGCGCGCTCGACAAGTTCGACCCGACGCGCGCCAAGTTCACCACCTGGGTCTACACGTTCGTGCGAAACCACTGCTTCGACGTGCTGAAGAAGCGCCGGCTCAAGACGACCAGCATGCACGCGGTCGCGCCGGACGAATCGGCGCGCGACTTCCCCGACGCCCGGGAGCTGCAGCCGACGGCCGACGTCGAGAACACCGAACTCGGCCGCCGCATCGGCGAGGCGCTCGCGACCCTCGGCGAGGACCAGCGCATGGTGTTCATCCTGCGCGAGTACGAGAGCCTCGACTACCGGGAGATCGCCTCGATCACCGGCGTCAACGAAGGCACCGTCAAGTCGCGCCTGTTCCGCGCCAAGGAGTCCCTGCGCAAGCAGCTCCAGCCCTACCTGGAGGCCGGCGCGTGAGCGACCGACGCGAACACCAGGACGGCCCGGGCCCGCACGACGCGCACTGGAACGAGGTCGAGGCCGCGCGCCGCTTCCCCGGCGAACACGAGTGGCTCGACCTGCCCCTGCCCGCGGACCTGCCGGCGCCCGGCCAGGCCTTCGCCGACCGCGTGCTGCGCGCGCTGCGCGGCGAACGGGAGCTCGACCGCGCGCTGGCGGAGCTCGACGAGGCCGTGCCGCCCGCGATGCTCGACGAGCTGCGCCCGCCCGAGCCGTCCCCCGGGTTCGTCGCCGCGACGGTCCCCGCCGTGCGCCGCGACCGCCACGAGCGCTG
>CALKYL010000449.1 GCA_938003515.1 uncultured bacterium | reverse complement strand
GCTGAGCGCGGTCAGGCTGCCGGCGCGCCGCGGCGCAGGCACTCGGCGAACGTCGCGTGGTCGACGTTGGCGCCGCACACGATCAGGCCGACGCGCTGGCCGCGCAGCCGGTCGCCGAGCTGCAGCATCGCCGCCGTCGTCGCGGCGCCCGCGGGCTCGACCGCCAGCTTGGCGTCGGCGAACAAGAGCCACATCGCCCGGCACAGCGCGTCGTCGTCGAAGCGCACCAGCTAGTCGACGTGTCGCCGGCAGAGCGCGAACGAGTACGGCATCGCCATCGGCGCGCCGAGGCTGTCGGCGATCGTCGCGACCCGCTCGATGCGCTGCGGGCTCTCGGCGGCGAAGCTCCGGTGCATCGTGTCCGCGCCGGTCGGCTCGACGCCGACGACGCGGCAGCGCGGCTGCAGCTGCTTGACGGCGCTGGCGATCCCGGCCGCGAGGCCGCCGCCGCCGATCGGCACCAGGACCGTGTCGAGCTGGCCGACCTGGCGCAGGAACTCCATGCCGAGCGTCGCGGCGCCCAGCGCCATCGGTTCGCCCTCGAACGGGTGTACGAACGTGCGACCCTCTTCGCGTTCGATCGCGTGCACGCGTTCGAACGCGGCCGCGATGTGCTCGACGAGCTCGACTTCGGCGCCGAGCGCGCGGCTCGCGGCGACGCGCGCGGGGTCGGCGGTCTTCGGCATCACGACCTTCGCGTGCGAGCCCGTGGCGCGCGCCGCGAACGCGACGGCCATCGCGTGGTTGCCGGCGCTGACCGCGGTCACGCCGCGTCGACGCGCCGCGTCGTCGAGGCCGAGCAGCGACAGCAGCGCCCCGCGCACCTTGAAGGAGCCGGTGTGCTGGAAGAGCTCGAGCTTGAGCCACAGGGTCGCGTCCGCGGGCTTCGCCGTGTCGATTCGGTGGCCGAGCCAGCGCCAGGACGGCGTCTCGCGCACGAGGTCGCCGAGGCGGCGGCGGGCCAGCTGGATCGACTCGGGGGAGGGGGCGACCGGCGGGGGAGCGGCGGACATCGTCACCACCTGTGGAAGGCCGGGTGGCCCTCCTTGACGGCGACGAACAGCCCTTCGCAGGTCGCGCAGACGCGGCCGCCGGCCGTCAGCGTGCCGGTGACGCGCACGCGTTCGCCGTCCGACTGCGCGACCTGCGCGCGCAGCTCGACGGGCGCGTCGGTCGGCGTCGGCCGCCGCAGCTTGATCGTGTATTCGGCGGTCACCGTGCACGGCGGCGTGTCCGCGCCGCGCGCGTGCAGCAGGTGCCATGCCGCCGTCCAGTTGCAGTGGCAGTCGAGCAGCGCGCCGACGATGCCGCCGTTGAGCATGCCGGGGAACGCCTCGTGCTTCTTCGCCGGCTGCCACGTGCAGACGACGTCGTCGCCGTCGACGAAGCTCCGGATGCGCAGGCCGTCCGGGTTCGCCGGCCCGCAGCCGAAGCACGCGTTGTTCGGGGCGTAGCGCTCCTGCAGGCTCTGCGTCATGGCGGCCGATGATCGGCGGCGGCGCGGGTCGGCGCGAGCCCCGGCCGCGGGTTTCCCCCGGCGCTCCGGCGCGCCATGATCCGGCGATGCCCGCGACCCGTCGTTCGTTCCTCGGCGCGGCGGCGGCCGCCGCGCTCGCCCCCGCCCTGCCGCGCACCTGGCGGCGCCCCTTGCGGCTGATGGTCATCGGCGTCGGCGGCCGCGGCCAGGCCAACCTCGAGGGCGTCGCCGGGGAGCAGGTCGACGTGCTGTGCGACGTCGACGAGCAGCTGCTGCAGAAGGCGGCGGCGCGCTTCCCCGCGGCGCGCACGTGCGTCGACTACCGCGAGGTGCTGACCGACGCGCGGCAGTGCGAACGGCTCGACGGCGTCGTCGTCAGCACGCCCGACCACACGCACTACGGTCCGGCGATGCTCGCGGTCGAGGCCGGCCTCGACCTCTACTGCGAGAAGCCGCTGACGCAGACCGTCGCGCAGGCGCGCCGGCTGACGCGCGCGGCCGCCGCGCGCGGCGTCGTCACGCAGATGGGCATCCAGATCCACGCCAACGAGAACTTCCGGCGCGTGGTCGAAGCGGTGCGACACGGCGCCTGCGGCACGATTCGCGAGGTGCTGGTGTTCGTCAACGGCACCGACTGGTCCGCCGGGCAGCTGCCCGCGCCGTCGGCGCCGCCGGCACACCTGCACTGGGATCTCTGGCTCGGACCCGCGGCGCCGCGCCCGTACGCCGCGGACTACCACCCCGCCGGGTGGCGGCGCTACTGGGCGTTCGGCGGCGGCACGACCGCCGACATGGCGTGCCACTACCTCGACCTGGCGTTCTGGGCGCTGTCGCTCGACGCGCCGACGACGGTGCTGGCCGACGGGCCCGAACCGCACGCCGAGTGCGCGCCCGGCGGCATGCGCTGCTCGTTCGCGTTCCCGCGCCGCGACGATCGGCCTGCGCTGGTGCTGCACTGGCACGCCGGCGCGGACCGGCCGGCTGCTGCGCTGCGCGCGCGCGGCCTCGACGAGTGGCGGAACGGCGTGTTGTTCGTCGGCGACGACGGCTGGCTCGTGAGCGACTACAACCGCCACCTCGTCGGTCCGGACGCGCGTCGCGCGCGCTGGCAGGCGCCGACGGCGTCCATCCCGCCGTCGCCGGGCCACCACAAGGAGTGGCTCGACGCGTGCCGGAACCGGACGCAGCCGTCGTGTTCGTTCGCCTACGCGGGCCCGCTGACCGAGACCGCGCTGCTGGCCAACGTCGCCTTCCGGGCGGCGCGCGGCCGGCGCCTCGACTGGCGCGCCCGGGAGCTGAGCACCGGCGACGCGGCGGCGGACGCGATGCTGGACGTCGCGCCGCGGGCCGGGTGGTGACGGCGCGGCCGCGACGTCACCGCAGCACGCGCGCGATCGCGCCGCCGACGGCGAGCAGCAGCTCGGTCTCGTCGGGGGTGAAGTCGTAGGCGGTGGGCTTGGCGATGCCGAGCACGCCGCGGAGCTGGTCGCCGTCGAGCATGGGCGACGCGAGCGAGCCCTCCATCTGCGTCAGCTTCGCGTTCGGTCGCGCGACGCCGCTGCTGTCGGTCTGCAGGTTGCAGACCTGCACGGGCTGCCGGCGTTCGGCGGCGATGCCGGCCATGCCTTTGCCGATCGGGATGACCCGCACCTTGTCGAGCACCGGCGGCGGCAGCCCGCGGTGCGCCTCCAGGTGGAGCTTGCCGTCGCCCGCGTCGAGCAGGTGCACCGTGCCGACCACGCAGCCGAAGTGCTCGACGATCCGCGCCAGCACGTCGTCCCACGGGATCGGCCGGTTGCGCAGCAGGGGTTCGACCCGGACGAGCAGCGGTGCGGGCGTGGCGCTCATGGCGCGATGTTACCCGCCCCGCAGCGCCGCGACGACGCGGCGGACCTCGTCGGCGTCGGTCTCGTCGCGCGCGTATTCGTCGGGTGGGGTCGGAGCGGCCATCCGGACGTCGGGGCGGCGGAAGGTCATGCCCCCGTCGCGCCGCACCCGCGCCGACAGGTGCACTTCGCGGATCCCGGGCGCCGCGGCCAGCTCGGCGACGTTGTGCGCGCGCACGCCGCCGCCCGCGACGACCACGAGCCGGCCGGCGGCGCGCTGCATGGCTGCGCGGATGCCGGCGACGCCGAGCGGCGCGG
>CALKYL010000448.1 GCA_938003515.1 uncultured bacterium | reverse complement strand
CGCCGGGGCGCCGGCCGCGGCGCCGGGCCCGAAGGCGAAGCGCGTGCTCGAGCGCTTCGGCGGGCGCGTCGTGCAGGTCGACCCGGACGACCGGGTGCGGCCGCCGCGGCCCGCTGCCGGCGCCGACGATGCGCCGCCGCCCGAGCCCGAACCCGACGACGAAGCCGACGACGACCGCGGCGATTGACCGGCCGCAGGTTCCGGCAGCGGGCCGCCTCGCCGGACGGGCGGGCCGATGGCGCCGTCCGAACGGGGGCGTATCGTGTGCGCATGCGAGGAGTCGTCGTTCGGGTCGTCTGCGTCTTCGCCGGGTGCACCGCGTCGCTCGCGGCCCAGGACGCCGCGGTCCACGTCGACCGCGTCGGCGCCAACGTGCAGCTGCGCGTGCACCCGGGCGAGCTGCCCGGCGACGTCGCCGAGCGGCTCGCGGACGACGCGCTCGCCGCGCTGGAGCGCGCCTGGCCGGACGTCCTGAAGATCGTCAAGCCTAAGGCGACCGAGCCGCTGGTGGTGCAGCTGCACGCGGGCGCGCGCACGTTCCGGCCGGCGGAGCAGCGGCTGCGCGCCGACGCGGTGCCGCTCGAGGTCGCCGTGGCGCCGCGCGGGCAGGAGGCGCACGTGCTGCTGTGGCCCGCGCTCTCCGAGCGCGCGTTGCGGAACATCGGCCTGCCGCGCGCGACCGGGCAGAACCTCGTCTACGCGCTCGCCAAGCAGGTCGTGCAGCGCGAGCTCGGCGAACGCGCCGACGACTGGGCCGGTGACATCGTGGCGCTCGGCGTGCTCGAGCTGCACGTCAACCCCAAGCGCGGCGGCGGCGTCGACCCCTACTACGACGGACGGCGCGTCGCGGCGTTCGTCGATCACCGCGACGGCAAGGGCGTCATGGCGCTGCAGGGGGTGCTCGCGGACGCGCTCTCGCCCGGGGACCGCGCGTCGTTCGTGAGCCGGTCCGAGGGCCGCGCGCTGCTCGCCGAACAGCTCTCGCAGAAGACGTCGACGTGGGCGCAGACCCTGATGCGCAACCTGAAGGGTCCCAGAGACGGCGTGGTGTTCGTCGAGGACCGGCAGAAGGCGGTCGAGGCGGTGCTCGGCAGGAAGTGGGACCGCACCCAGCAGCGTTTCGAGAAGAGCGTCGCCGGCTTCGCGCCGCGCTGGATGTGCAGCCAGCCCGAGGCCTGGGAGGACGCCGACGGCTGGCGCCTGGTCGGCGAGCAGGTCAGCCACGCGCACCTCTACAACGTGCACCCGCTGCCCGACGGCGACTACCGCATCCGCTTCGTCGCCGAGGTGGAGCCCAGCGAGCAGGCCGACTCGTTCCGGGTCCTGCTCGACTGGAACGGCAAGGACGTGCTGGCGGTCGCCTTCGACTACCCCTCGCTGTGCCTGCGGCGGTGGGGCGACGACCGCTGGCACCAGCTCGCCGGCGAAGACCTCGGCCTGTCGCCGGGCCGGCCGATGGCCGTCGCGATCGAGTGGGTCGGCGGCGAGCTGGTGGTGACGGTCGGCGCCCGCGAGGCGTTGCGCCAGCGCCTGCCGCGTCGCTCGATGCACGGCCACTGGGGCTTCGCGACCGGCGACGCGTTGGTCACCGTGCGCGACCTCGGCGTCGAGCCGCTCGGCGGCCGCAGCGGCCGCCGCGGCGATTGACCGCCCGCGGCCCGGCTCAGCGCTCGCTGAGCTCGGGCTCCGGCCGGAACTCGACGTGGCCCGTGTCGGTGACGCGCTTGCTCACGCGCGAGTCCTCGCTCCACTCGCCGCCGGTCCAGCCCTTCTGCTTCATCGCCTCGAGCTCGCCCTGCCACCACCACTCGCGCTCGCCGAACGCGGGCACGAGGTCGTCGAGCCAGCTCGCCCGCTCGTCGAACTTCGCGAAGAAGACGCGGTTGGCCCAGGCCGGGTCGCGACCCTGCAGGAATTTGAGCACGAACACCTTCTCGCCGCGGATCTCGGCGATGCCGTCGACGAGCACCTTGCCCGGCGTCGCCGACATCGACGGGCCGCGCACCGTGCGCCCGAGGCCGGAGATCATCCGGTAGGCGTCGGTGAAGATCTCGAAGCCGCGCGCGAGCGGCACTTCGAAGTACTGCCGCGGGCCGGTGTCGCGCTCGACGAACATGTAGTACGGAACGGCTCCGAGCACGACCTGGCGCTTCCACAGGTCCGCCCAGACCTGGGCGTCGTCGTTGACGTGCCGGATCAGCGGCGCCTGGCAGCGCACGGTCGCGCCGGCGCTGCGCATGCGTTCGACCGCGGCCTGCGCGATCGGCGTGTCGAGCTCGCGCGGGTGGCTGTAGTGCGCCATCAGGGCGACGTGGCGGCCGGCGGTGTGCACCTCGTCGAACAGGCGCATCAGGTCGTCGGCGTCGTCGTCGCTGACGAAGCGCTGCGGCCAGTAGGCCGGCGCCTTGGTGCCGATGCGGATGCTGACGACGTGGTTGAGGTCGTCGGCGAGCAGCGGCTCGATGTAGCGCCGCAGCACCTTGGTCTTCATGACCATCGGGTCGCCGCCGGTGAACAGCACGCTGTTGACCTCGGGGTGCTGCCGCAGGTAGCCGGCGAGCGCGTCGGCTTCGCGGGCCGCGAACTTCATCTCGTCGAGGCCCACGAACTGCGGCCACCGGAAGCAGTAGGTGCAGTAGGTGTGGCAGGTCTGGCCGCTCGACGGGAAGAACAGCACCGTCTCGCGGTACTTGTGCTGCATGCCGGGCAGGGCGACGCCCTCGAGCTGCGGCACGTTCATGTCCTTCTGGCCCGCGGGGTGCGGGTTCAGGGTCATCTGGATGCGGCGCGCCTCGGTCTTGATCTCGTCCTGCGCGGCGCCGCCGCGCACCAGTTCGATCATCTTGTCGAGCTCGCCCGCGGGCAGCATGCCCGGCTGGGGGAAGGTCAGCTGGAAGATCGGATCATCCGGCACGCGGTCCCAGTCGATCAGTTCGTCCACGACGTATTCGTTCACGCGGAACGGCAGCACCTGGGCGACCGCCTGCATCGCCAGGACTTCCTCTTTACCGAAACGCTCGAGCTGGGGAATCTTCTCGAGGTCGCGGTGCGTGAACACGCGGAACTTGCGGGGCGTGACTCGGATGTGCTTCGGCATATTCGTTCCTGAAGGGGGGAACCCTCCGCCTCGAAGGGGGCGACGGGAAGGACGGTGGATGGCCGGAAGGCGCCTTCTCGCTCCGGCAGACCGGTGGACAGAATACAGGATCGCCGCGCCGGCGCCCACCTCGCAGCGGGGCCCACGGACCTCGAACGTTGTGCGGCCGGGCTTTACGTCGCGCCGCCAGGCCGGACAATGCCGGTCTTCGCCGCGCTCTCCGATGCCGATGCTCTCGATCCGCGCTCTCGTCGCGCTCGTCGCCGCCCTGGCGTCGTGCTCGTTCCTTTCGGCCCAGTCGTTCGTCAACTACGAGAGCGGTCCGGTGCACCCGCTGCGGCTGTCGGCCGACGGCACCCGGCTGTTCGTCGCCGACACCGTCGGCGGCCACCTGTCGGTCTTCGACCTGCGCGACCCGTCGCGGCCGTTCCTGATCGCCGAGATCCCGGTCGGCCTCGATCCGGTGTCGGTGCAGCCGCGCACCCGCGACGAGGTCTGGGTCGTCAACCTCGCGTCCGACTCGATCCACGTGGTCGACGTGCGCGCCCGCCGGGTCGTCGACACCCTGCGCGTCGTCGACGAGCCGAGCGACGTGGTGTTCGCCGGGGGGCGTGCGTTCGTCACCGCGGCGACCCGGGACGAGGTCGTGGTGTTCGACGCCGGCTCCCGGGCGCCGCTCGGCACGGTGCCCGTCTTCGGCAAGGACCCGCGCGCGCTCGCGGTCAGCCCCGACGGCACCCGTGTCTACGCGGTCGTGCAGCGCTCGGGCAACGGCACGACGATCCTGCCGCAGGACGTCGCGCCGCCGCCGCCGGCGCCGACCAACCCGGCGCTGCCGCCGGCGCCCTCCCAGGGGCTGATCGTGCGCGCCGACGACCCGGCCTACGCGGCCTGGATCCCGTATTCGCTGCCCGACCACGACGTCGCCGAGATCGACGTCGCGACGCTGGCCGTCACCCGCTACTTCGACGCGGTCGGCACGACCAACACCGGCATCGCGGTGCACCCGGTCAGCGGCGACCTGTGGGTCGCGAACCTCGAGGCGCGCAACCTCGTGCGCTTCGAGCCGAACCTGCGCGGCCACGCGATCGACAGCCGGCTGACGCGCATCACGACGGGCGCCACCCCGACGGTGACCGCCTTCGACCTCAACCCGGGCGTCGACTACTCGGTGCTGCCGAACCCCGCCGCGATGGCGACCGCGCTCGCGGAGCCGTTCGGCGTCGCGATCGACGCCGCGAGCGGCCTCGTCTACGTGGCGGCGCACGGCACCGACCGCGTCGGCGTCGTCGGCGCGAACGGCAGCGTCGTCGCGCGCATCGAGGTCGGCGACACGCCGGGCGCGGCGGTCTCGACCCGCACCAAGCGCGGCCCGCGCGCGCTCGCGCTGCACCCGACCGCGGCGAGGCTCTACGTGCTGAACCGGCTCTCCGACACGCTGGCCGTCGTCGACACGCACACCCGCACGGTGCTCGACGAGCAGCCGATCGCGACCGTCGACCCGATGCCGGGCTGGATGCGCGAGGGCCGCAAGTTCCTCTACGACGCGAAGCTGTCGGGCAACGGCACGATGTCGTGCGCGGCGTGCCACATCGACGGGGACGTCGACGGCGTCGCGTGGGACCTCGGCGATCCGGGCGGCGCGCTCGAGTCGCCGCCGGCGCAGCCGTTCCCGTTCAACCTGCTGCTGGTGCCGTTCCACCCGATGAAGGGGCCGATGACGACCCAGACGCTGCGCGGGCTCGACGGCGTCGGCCCGCTGCACTGGCGCGGCGACCGGGCCGACTTCCACGCGTTCAACCCGGCGTTCGACCTGCTGCTCGGCGGTGCCCAGCTCGCGGCGCCCGACATGGCCGACTACGCGGCGTTCGCGACCGCGATCGCGATGCCGCCGAACCCGAACCAGCGGCTCGACCGCACGCTGCGCACGTCCCCGCCCGGCAACAACGAGGCCGCCGGCCTGGTCGCGTTCCAGGCCTCCGTGGTCGGCAGCGCGCTCGGCGTGCTGAGCTGCAACACGTGCCATCTCCTGCCGACCGGCACCAACGGCTTCGTGATCAACGGCCCGACGCTGAACGAGCCGCAGCAGATGAAGGTCCCGCACCTGCGCAACCTGTATCGCAAGGGCGGCTTCTCGAACGCGCCGGGCCCGCAGAAGAGCGGCTTCGGCTTCCTGCACGACGGCGAGATCGACGACCTGACGAGCTTCCTCGCGCTGCCGGTGTTCAACGGCTGGCCGGCGGCGACCAAGGACGACATCGCGACGTTCCTCGAGGTCTTCGACACCGGCACCGCGCCTGCGGTGGGCTACGGCTTCACCCTCGACCAGGCCAACGCCACCGCGCCGGACGTCGCCGCCGACGCGGCGCTGCTGACGGCGCGGGCGCTCGCGGGCGACCTCGACCTGACCGCGCACGGCTTCGTCGACGGCCGCGCGACCGGGCTCGTCTATCTGCCGGCGCAGGCGCAGTTCGCGACCGACCGACCGGGCACGGGACCGTTCACGCTGCAGCAGCTGCAGACGAAGGCGCTCGCCGGGGAGCTCGCGCTCGCGTTCACGGCGGTGCCGCCGGGCAGCGGCGGGCGGGTGGCGCTCGACCGCGACGGCGACGGCGTGCCCAACGGCGACGAGGACGCCGACCCCTACGGCGTCGCGACGCCCGGCTGCGCGGGCGCGCCGCGCCTTCGCGCCAACTCGGAGCCGCGGGCCGGCAACGCGCAGTTCGGCTACGAGGGCGGGCGACGGCGCGGCGCAGATCGGAAGAGCACACGTCTGAACTCCAGTCACACTGATA
>CALKYL010000447.1 GCA_938003515.1 uncultured bacterium | reverse complement strand
GCACCGTCGCGACGGCGACCGAGGCGACCAGCGCCGGCGCGCGCCATGCCGGGCGGCCGCGCGCCGTGCCGACGGCGCTGCGGGTCTCTCCCGAACCCGTCCACGGCGTGGCGACGAGCAGCCAGCGGCGGTCGCCGTAGTCGCGATCGAGCCGTTCCCGCAGCTGCGTGTGCCCGCGCTGCAGCCGCGTGCGCACCGTGTTGCGCGGCACGCGCATGCGGGCGGCGACGTCGTCGACCGACAGGTCCTCGAACCAGCGCAGCCAGACGGTCGTGCGATACGGCTCCGCGAGGGCCAGCACGGCCTGCGACACGCGCCGCCGCAGCTCCTCGCGGGCGACGAGTTCGTCGACCGGGGCAGGCGGCTCCACGTCCGCGGACGCGGCCTCCTCCCGCCGGCGGCGACGCTGCGCCAGCTTGCGCAGGTTCGAGACGTGGTTGCGCAGCGCCGTCTTCAGGAACGCGAGCACCGGAGTGCCGGGCGCGCGCCTGCCGATCGCCGCCTGCGACAGCGCGTGTTGCACCGCGTCCTCGGCGTCCCGGGGATCGCGGCAGAGGGCGGCGGCGAGGCGCCGCAGCGCGGCCTCGTGACGCAGGACCTGGTCGAGTTCGTGCAGGGGCAGGCCGTTCATGCAGGCCCGGACAACATGCAGGCGCACGCGGACTCGGAAAACCCCTCCCGCAGGCCGGGATCCTCCGTCGGAAGGGGCGCGATGCCCCCGGGCCCGCGCGCGGCTTCCCGGGACCGTGCGGATGAGGCCGCGGTCGTGCTGCGAGGGATCGCGGCCGCCGCGCTACTGGATCACGAAGGCAGCGACGTTGCCGATCGCGGGGAACAGCGTCGGGCCGGCCGCGTCGAGCCGCAGCGCCGTCGCATACAGCTCGACACCCGCGAGGGGCGGCAGCGGCGGAATCGAGATCCCGAACACGCCGTCGCCGTTGGCGTCGGTGGTGAACGCGGTCAGCGTCGCGAGCAGCAGCGGGTCGCCGTCGAGCGGCAGCCACTGCTGCGAGGGCAGGAAGGCGCCCGCCGCGACCGACGGCCCGAACGTGCCCACGAACAGCTGGTTCGGGTAGGCGTCCGCGACGACGTCGACGATGGCCGCGCCGCCGAGCGTCGCCGGGCCGGCCGCGGTGCAGCGCAGCCCGAGGTCGACGCCGAACACGTCGGGAACGCCGTTGCCGTCCCAGGGCACCAAGTTGGTCGCTCGCGAGCTGAACACGGCGATCGGCGGCTCGCTGGCGATCGCCATCGTCTCGAGCACCCAGCTCGCCCCGAACTGGGCGAGCGGGCCGCTGCCGGCGTCGGCCTCCGCGCCGGTCGACGAGCGACTGACCTTGATCGTGCGCGCGGTCAGACGGTCGCGGACGAACGCGTCGTCGGTCGCGTTGACCGGACCGGCGAGGCCGTCGAGCGGCGAGTAGAACGCGACGAAGCGGCCGTCGGCGCTGATGCTCGGGAACGTCAGGATGCTGACGATCGTGCTGAATCCCTGCGCGCCCGAGGACGACACGCTGACTCGCTCGGTCGCGCTCGCGAGGCGGTCGTGCACGAACACGTCGAGCGTGCCGTTCGTGTCGCCCGGCACCAGGTTGCTGGCGAAGCTGATGAACGCGACGTGACGACCGTCGGCGCTGCACGCGGCGTAGCGGCTGTCGGCGTTGCTCTGCGCGCCGCCCGGACCGACGCTGACGCGCTCGGTCGTGGCGCTCTGGCGGTCGTGCACGAAGATGTCGCGCGCCGCGTTGGTGTCGTTCGCGACGAGGTTGGTCGCGAGCGAGTGGAAGGCGACGAAGCGGCCGTCGGCCGAGATGCACGGCGAGAACGAGTTGCCGTTGCCCTCTGCGCCGCCGGGGCCGACGCTGACGCGTTCCACGGCTCCGGTGGAGAGGGTCAGCACGTGGATGTCGTGCGCGCCGTTCGTGTCGCCGGGCACCAGGGCGCTCGCCGTGCCGAACACGGCGGTGCTGCCGTCCCCGCTGATGCCCGCAGAGTCGACGAACGCCGTCGCCTGTTGCCCCGACGGGCCGACGCTGATCCTCCGGGTCGTGCCGCTCCAGCGGTCGCGCACGAAGCCGTCCATGACCCCGTTGGTGTCGCCCGGGACGAGGTTGGCGGCGAAGCTCAGGAAGGCGACGTAGCGGCCGTCGTCGCTGATGCCCGTCGCCCAGCTGTCGCCGTCCGCCTGGTTGCCCGCGTCGTCGAGGCTCACCCGTTCGATGGCGCCGGTCGCGCGATCACGCACGAACACGTCGGCGCGGCCGTTGGTGTCGCCGGCGACGAGGTTGGTGCCGCTGCTGCAGAACGCGATCCACCGGCCGTCGGGCGTGATCGCCGGCCGGTGGCTCGGGCCGGCGCCCTGCTGGTTGAACGGGGTGACCGTGAACGGCTGCACCGCGCCCTGGGCGACCAGGCAGGCGGGCAGCAGGGAAGCGGCGGCGAGGAAGGGGCGCATCGGGTGCTGGGGTGGTCGAGAAGGGGGAGGGGCCCCGGCGGGGACGGGCCGATCGTGGGGCGACGTCCTCCAAGCGTGTCCGCCAGCGCACCGACCGACTCAGGAATCCGAGCTCCTTCGCCCGCCACGTCCGTCGACGGTCCGGTGACGCTCAGGGCACCGTGATCTCGAGCCACTGCGAGAACCAGAGATCGGTCTGCAGTTCGTCGCACGGACGCAGCCCTCCCGGGCCGTAGGACGTCGCCGCCGGCAACAGGCAGCACGCCTGCGCGTGGAAGAACCGGCCCGACGCCGCCGCGGGCAGCGGCAGGAACCAGGCGTCGGTCGACGTCAGCGCGACGTTCGTCGTGCCCGGGATCGGCGTGACCGTCATCGTCGTCGGCTGCACGAGCACGACGTCGCGGGACGCGATCACCTCGCAGCCGCAGCTCGGCAGCGTGATCGACGGGTCGGTGACGCTCAGCATCAGCACACCGAGCGAAGTCGGCGGCGTCACGACCGCGCCGCCGAGGAGCGACGCGACCGTGTCCAGCTGCAGCGTCGCGCCGGCCTGCGGAGGCGTCGCGACGCCGAGGTCGTACGAGACGCCCGCGGCGCGCGGGCAGGCGTCCGTGACCTGTGCGACCTGGGCGGCGGCCGGGACGGCGATCGGGATCGCCACGAGCAGGGCGCGGAGCGTCATGCCGGCATCATAGCGACGCCGACGGACGCGGAGGGGGGCGAAGGCCTCGACGGCCGTCGGCGCTGCCGTACCGTTCCGGCAAGCGGCGGGGTCATCCGAGCGGCGAAGGCCGCGTCGATGCGCGCCTCTGCCTCGCGAAGCCCCGAGGTCCGTGCCCGCGAGCGCTCGCGTCAGCCGGGTGAGGCGCTCGGTGGCGGCCGCAGCCGCTCGGGCGAGGCGCGGTCGGCGTCCATGTTCCGGTGTCGGGACACCGCAGCAGGCCCGAGCGTGACGTCGACGTCCCAAGACGTCCCGACCGCGGCGGTCCGGCCGGCGGAGAATTCCGCCGGCCCGGCGGACGCCGCGGCCAAACCGGTCGGCCTTCCGCGTAGGCTCGACCGAGCGATGCGAACCCTCGCGGTCTCCCTCTCGATCCCGTTGCTCTCGGCCGTCTGCCTGCCCGCCCAGGCCGCGGTGGACCAGGCGCGCGCGGACGAGCTGCTGGCCGGCGCGAAGGCGGAGCTGGCACCCGACCGCCGCACGGTCGTCTTCGACGTCGCGGCGACCGTCGCCGACGGCCGGCTGACGCTCGCGGGCGAGGTGCACGACGCGGCGCTCGAACGGCGCCTGCTGGAGTGGTTCACGCGTCGCACCGGGGCGGAGGTCGTCGACGAGCTGCGCGCGCTCCCCGATCCGGCGCTCGGCGACGAGACGATGGGCGTGGTCTGTGTCAGCGTCGCCAACCTGCGCGTGAAGCCGGGTCACGCCGAGGAGCTGGGCACGCAGGTGCTGCTCGGCACGCCGCTCCGCATTCTGAAGCGCCAGGGCGGCTGGGCCTACGTGCAGGCGCCGAACGACTACCTGTGCTGGACGAACGACCGCGTCGCGGCGATGACGCCGACCGCGTTCGTCGCGTGGCGGGCCCGGCCGAAGGTCATCGTCACCGAGACGTTCGCGATCGTGCGCGAGGCTCCGACGAGCGGCGCCCGGCCGGTCGGCGACGTCGTCGCCGGCTGCCTGCTCGCCGTCGGCCCCGCGGCGAATCGCGACGGCTACCGATGCGTCGCATACGCCGACGGCCGCACGGGTTGGCTGCCCGAGACCGCTGCCGAGCCGTTCGCGGGCTGGCTCGGGCGCGCGGTGGATACGCCGGAGAGCGTCGTCGCCACGGCGCAGCGCTTCGTCGGCGTGCCCTATCTCTGGGGCGGCACGTCGTGCAAGGGCATGGACTGCTCGGGCTACACGTCGACGGTCTACTTCCTCAACGGCGTCCTGCTCCCGCGCGACGCCAGCCAGCAGGTGCGCGTCGGCGAGCCCGTCACCGTCGCGGACGGGTTCGACGGCGTCGAGGCCGGCGATCTGCTCTTCTTCGGTTCGGCGGCGACCGCGTCCCGGCGCGAGCGGGTCACGCACGTCGGCATCTCGCTGGGCGGCGCGCGCTTCATCCACTCGTCGACCGACGTGCACGAGAACAGCCTAGACCCCGCTGACCCCGACTACGACGCGAGCCTGCGCCGACGCCTCTTGCACGTGCGACGCATAGTCGGAGCGGGGCCGGACGCCGGCGTCCGCCGCCTCACCGACCTCGAACTCTAACGGAGTGAATGACCTTCACTCACCGCACGTTCATCAACGCGCGCGGCGTGA
>CALKYL010000446.1 GCA_938003515.1 uncultured bacterium | reverse complement strand
GGGCCCCGGGCCCGTCCCGACCGACGGCGGGGGCGTGCACCGAGCCGAGCCCGATGACGATCGCGCTCCTGGCCGGCGGCGGTGCCCGGCGGCGCGCGCTCAGCGCCGGCCGCGCGTCGCGCCCCTCGGCGGAGGCTGCGGCTTCGTCGGCTTCGGCGGCTTCGGGTCCGGCACCGGGATCGGCTGCGCCGGAGGCTTCGGCTGCCCGGGCACGACCGGCTTCGTCGGCGGCGTGCCGGGGATGGGCTTCGGCTGCGGCGGCTTGGGATCGGGAGTCAGGGTCGTGGTGTCCATGGCATTCCTTCGCACGACCACGGTGTCGGCCGCCGACGGCGCCGCGCTCACGCCGGCACCCGCCGAACGGTCCGCGGCGCGTCGCGTCACTGTAGGTCGATCGGCACGCCGTTGCACTGGATGCAGCCGGCAGCCACGACGGCGGCGAAGGCGAGCGGGCGGGCAGCGCTCGCGGCGGCTTCCGAACGATCTACGAGAATCGGGGTCACGCCGGCGGCGCGCCTGCATCGTACGACCGTGAACGCGACGAACCCGATCTTCCTGGCCGCGACCGCGGTCGCCCTCATGGCCGGCGCGGCCCCGTGCCAGTGCGACCTGCAGTGGCTGCCAGGCGATCCGATCCCGTTCCTCTGGGGGCCGACCGACGCGACGGCTCTCTGGGATCCGGACGGAGCGGGTCCGGCCCCGGCCGCGCTCCTCGTCGGCGGCAGGAACATGACCGTCGGACGCCACACCCAGCTCGGCGTCGCCGCCTGGGACGGCACGGACTGGACCGCGCTCGAAGGCATCGCCGAGGCGAGCGCGCTGGTGGTGCACCAGGGCGAGCTGTTCGCCGCCGATGGCGCCGCGGTCTACCGACGCACCGGCAACGGCTGGCACAGCGTCGGCGCGCTGTCGGCGAACGCCGAGGTGAAGGCGATGGCGTCGTTCCAGGGACAGCTCTACGTCGGCGGCAGCTTCTCGTCGGTGCAGGGCATGGCGGCGCTCAACATCGCGCGCTGGAACGGGACGAGCTGGTCGGGGGTCGGCGGCGGCACGGCGGGCCCCGTCGCGGCGCTGGCCAGCCACACGTTCCAGAACCAGCCGGGCCTCTACGTCGCCCACAACCTGGTCAGCGGCTCGGGCACGCAGGGCACGCTGAGCGCGTGGAACGGGGCGAGCTGGTCGGTCGTCGCGACCGCGGCTGGCGGCCCGATCCACGCGCTCGCCGCCCGGCTCGGATCGAGCGCCGCCAACACCTACCTGTTCGCCGGCGGTGACTTCACGAGCCTCGGCGGCGTGCAGGGATCGAACGTCGTGCGCTACGTGCCGTCGACCAACGCGTGGACCACGGTCGGAAACGCGCCGGCCACGACCCGGCTGCACGTGCGCAACACCGGCATCAACGGCTTCGACCTGTTCGGGTGCGTCGGCTCCGCTCCGCGGCGCTGGACGGGTTCGACCTGGGCGCCGATCGGCGCCGTGAACGGCGAGGGAACGCTCGCCTACTTCGGCGGCCGCTACGTGACCGCGTTCGCGAACGGCGGCGTCCTGGAGATCGACGGCACCGCCTGGTGACGCCTGTACGGCGCCGGTATCGACGGCGATGTCTTCGCCGTCGTCGCGGACGGCGACGACGTCGTCATCGGCGGCGGCTTCCGCAACATCTCCGGCGTGTCGATGGGCGGCGTCGCGCGCGGCACGAGCAACACCTGGACGCCGCTCGGCGGCGGCGTCACCGGCGCGTCGGGCGTCGTGCAGGCCCTGCTGCGCCTGCCCAACGGCGACATCTGCGCCGGCGGCACCTTCACGATCGCGGGCGGCGGCGCCGGGGACCACGTGGTGATCTGGAACGGCAGCGCGTGGCAGCCGCTCGGCGCCGGGCCGGGTGGCGCTGTCCACGCCCTCGCGCGCCTGCCGGACGGTCGGCTGGTGGCCGCCGGCGACTTCCCGGGCCGGATCGCGAGCTGGGACGGCAGCACGTGGTCGACCGTCGGCGGCGGCGTCGTCGGCCAGGCCTACGCGCTGCTCCCGCTCGCCAACGGCGATCTCGTCGTCGGCGGCTGGTTCGGCGTCGCCGGCAGCACGCCGGCCAACAACATCGCACGCTGGACCGGGACGGCGTGGCAGACGTTCGACGTCGGGGTCGACGACCGCGTGTTCACGCTCGCCGAGCTGCCGAACGGCGACATCTGGGCCGGCGGCTGGTTCCAGAACGCGGGCAGCGTGCCCGTCGACTGCGTCGCGTGCTGGAACGGCTCCTACTGGGACTGGGTGTCGCCGCCCGGCGGCTGCATCGAGGTGACGTCGCTGAGCGTGCACCCGGACGGCGACGTCGTGCTCGGCGGCAACTTCACGGACTACATCGGCAACACGCAGGTCCTGGAACAGCTGTCCGTCTGGGACGGCAGCCTGTGGCGATCCCTGCGCGTGCGCGGCGGGCTGACGGGCAAATGGCGGGTCAGCGGCACCGCGGTGACGGCGTCGGGCGACGTCGTGGCCGTCGGAGACATCTGGCGCGCGGGCACGGAGGTGCTCGGCCACGTCGCGCGCCTGGCGCCGACGTGCGCGGCGACGGCCGTGATCCAGGGCGCCGGCTGCAGCGGCAGCAACGGACCGAACGCGCTCGCGTGGACGTCGCTGCCGTGGCTCGGCACGACCTGCCGAGCCCGGGCGACCGG
Organism: uncultured bacterium; assembly: GCA_938003515.1. Next base: position 5,324 of record CALKYL010000446.1, on the reverse strand, counting down.
CATGCCGCAGGTGTGCCTCGCGCTCGCCGTCTACGGCTTCGCGCCGGTCGCGATCCCGCTGTCCGCCGTGCTGCCGCAGGGAGGGACGGGCTGCACACTGCTCGCGACGCCGGACCTGCTCGAGCCGTCCGTCCCGGCCAACGGCGTCACCGAGACCGCGCTGGCCGTGCCGCCGACGATCGGACTCGTCGGACTCGTCGTGCACCACCAGGTCGTCGCGCTCGAGTTCGACCTCGCGCTGCAGCTGCTCGCCGTCACCAGCACGAACCGGCTCGATCTGACGATCGGCACGTTCTAGGATGAAGCGGTCCGTCAAGTAGCCGGTCTTCGTTCTTCGGATCTTGCTCCTGGCGGGCGCGGAGGTGCGCCGGCGGCGCCCGCGAACGGGGATCCCGAACCCGTCCGGAGGCATCGCGAGCGCCTTCGCATCCGGGTGCAGCGGCGGAGCACAGCACCCGCTCGACCGGTCGAAATGTCGGCTGGCCCCCCGGCGTTGCGCAGAGAGCCGCGCGAAGGCACCGTTCCATGCGCACGACGACGCCCGTAGCGTGCCGTCGGCGCCCGTCTCCCATCGTGCTCCCACTGCTCCGATACGCGACCGCCGGCGTCTGGCTCGTCTTCGGGCTCGGCTTCAAGGTGCTCGGCCTCGTGCCTCGGCACGAACGCATCGTCGCCGCGGTGCTCGGCCCCGAGTTCGCCGGCCCGGCGACGATCGCGGTCGGCGTCGGCGAGACCCTGCTCGCCTGCTGGATCCTGAGCGGCCGGTGGCCGCGGCTGTGCGCGGCCGTGCAGACCGCGGCGATCGCGGCGATGAACACGCTCGAGCTGGTCCACGCGCGCGAGCACCTGCTCGCGCCGGTGCCGATGGTCGTGCTCAACACGATCTTCCTGACGGTCGTCTGGTCCGTCGCGCTGCGCACGCCGACGCAGAAGCGGGAGGCCGCGTGATGCTCGCCGCGCTGCGCCGGCACCCGTTCGGGGTCACCGCGTTCTTCCGCCATTCGCTGGTGCTGACGTTCGCGTATCCGGAGGAGCTGCTCGCGCCGCTGCTGCCTCCGGGGCTCTCGGTCGATTCGTACGACGGATACGGCTTCGTCGCCGTGGCGCTGGTGCAGACCGAAGGGCTGCGCCCCACCCGGCTGCCGAGGTGGTTCGGCCGCGACTTCTTCCTCGCGGGCTACCGCGTGTTCGCGCGATTCCGGCGCCGCGACGGCCGCACGCTGCGCGGGCTGCGCATCCTGCAGAGCTACACCGACCGGCGCTCGATGGTCTGGACCGGCAACCTGTTCACGGGTTACCGCTACCGCCGCTGCCGGGCGTCGTTCGCGCGCACCGACCGGGAGCTGTCGTGGACGGTGACGACGCAGGACGCGGAGGCGGACGTCGCCGTGACGGCGCGGGTCGACCGCCCGGCCGAGCGTCCTCCCGAAGGCTCGCCGTTCCCGGACCTGCAGGTGGCGCGGCGCTTCGCCGGTCCGCTGCCCCACACGTTCGGCTACGACCCGGCGAGCCGTTCGATGGTCGTCGTGTTGATTCGCTTGTGTGCTGTTCGACAGGTGTTGCTTCGACCCGTTGAGCCCTTCGTGGTTCGTCGTGCTGTGCCAGCGCGTTGTCTGGCAGTCTATGCCGGTGCAGGTGCAGGATCTGCGCTGCACGTTCCTCTCGCGGCCGCCGTTCGACGGGGCGCCGCGGCAGCTCGCGAACGCGTTCCTCGTCGAGGACGTGCCGTATCGGTGGCTGCGCGGCGAGGTCGAACCGCTGCCGGACGACGCGTCGTGAGCGGCTTCGCCGGAGTCCGGCGCGTCGTGCGCTTCAACTGGCCCTTCTACTGCCTCGCGCTGCTCGCGACCGCCGTCGCGGCCTGGGCGCTCGCCACCCGCGCGCTCGAGCCGGGGGCGCGGCTCGCCGCCGTCGTCGCGCTCGGACTCGCCGACGGCTGGCTGCTGGCGTCGCTCCTGGTGTCGCACCTCGTCTACGACCGTTCGGGCGTCGCGCGCGGCGACTGGCTGCCTGACGACGCCGTGCACACCGTCGTCGCGCTGCACCTCGGACACGACGAGGTCGCCGGCGCGATCGCGCGGCGGCTGCCGCGCGCCCGCCGCGTCGTGTTCGACCTGCACGACCCGACGCGCACGGGCTCCCCGTCGCTGACCCGCGCGCGCGCCGCCGCCGAGAACCCCGCGTGGCCGGCGTCGCTCGACGCGCTGCCGCTCGCGAACGGATCGGCGGAGCTGGTCGTGCTCGCGTTCGCCGCCCACGAGGTGCGCGACCGGACGCTGCGCATCGCGCTGTTCGCCGAGGTCGCGCGCGTCGTCGGCGCTCGCGGCCGGGCCGTCGTGCTCGAGCATCTCCGGGACGGCTGGAACGCGCTCGCGTACGGCCCGGGTGTGCTGCACTTCCTGTCGCGCCGCACGTGGCTCGAGACCTTCGCGGACGCCGGGCTCGCGGTGGCGGACGAGTCGCGGCTCACGCCGTGGGTGCGCAGCTTCCGCCTCGTGAGGTCGTGATGCATCCCGAGCTGCACCTCAAGATCGCCGGCGCGCTGCAGCTGCTGCTGGCGTTCGCCCACGTCGATTTCCCCCGGCGCTTCGGATGGCGGGAAGAGCTGCAGCGCATCTCCCTGCTCGGCCGCCAGGTGTTCTACGTGCACATGCTGTTCGTCTGCGTCGTGCTGGTGATGTTCGGCGCGCTGTCGCTGTTCGCGACCGACGCGCTGCTCGAACCCACGGCGCTCGCGCGCCTCGTCAACGGCGGCATCGCGGCGTTCTGGGCGCTGCGGCTCTACTGCCAGTTCTTCGTCTACGACCGGCGGCTGTGGCGCGGTCAGCGCGGACGCACGGCGATGCACGTCGTGTTCGCCGTGCTGTGGAGCTACTTCGTGGCGGTCTACGCGGCGGCGACGGCCGCGGTGTGGTGAGCGCGGCCGCGCCGGATCCGGCTCAGCGACGCGGCAGCTGCACGGACACGACGCCCGACGTCTGGCCGGCCGGCAGGTCGAAGGGCCCGAGCTCCTGCACAGCGCCGCCGTCGGCCGGCGTGAGCTGCAGCCGGAACGCGTCGAACGGCGCCGGGTACAGCTCGCATTCGCCGTTCGCGTCGGTCGTCAGGCCGCCGGGCAGCGAGTAGCCGTCGCGCAGCACGCGCAGCCGCAGGTCGGGCACCGGCTCGCCGGCGACGTCGAGCACGCGGATCCGAACGCGGCGCAGCGGCACGTCGAAGTGGACTTCGTGCACGGCGCCGGGTGCGAGCTGCCAACGGTCGGGCAGCACCGCGTACATCCATCCTGGGCCGGGCTGCGCCGGATACGTCATCGCGAAGCCGTAGACGCCAGCCGGCACCGTGCCCTCGAAGCGTCCGTCGGCGTCGGTCGCGATGCGCAGGTTCGCTGTGCCGTCGGGGCCGACGCGCTGCAGGAAGCAGTGCACGTCGGCGAGGGGGGCGCCGCCGGCTCGGATCGTGCCGCGCACGGAGCCGGGCAGGAGCGGCGCCGCGTCGATCGTGAGCTCGCGGCGTTCTCGCGCGACGAGCGTCACGGTCGCGACGTCGAGCGACACGTAGTCGGCGCGCACCGCGCTCGTCCGGAGCCAGTAGCGCAGCGCGACTGTGTAGCTGCCCGGCCGCAGGCCGCCGAGTTCGAAGCGTCCGTCCTCGCCGACGGCGACGGTCGTGAGATCGTCGCCGCCGGCCTCCTGCAGTCGCACCTGCACCGGTTCGTCGCGCGCACGCGACAGGTCGCGCAGACGCGCCAGCGCGTCGGCCGGGGTCACGGTCCCCGCGATGCGCGCCGCGCCGTGCACGCGCAGCGTCGCATCGGCGCCCGAGGCCGGCACCTGCAGCGGCGCCACGTGCGTGAGGTGGGCCGAGCCGATCGCCCGCACGAACCACGCGCCCACCGGCGCCTCGAAGCGCGCGCGGCCGGAGGCGTCGGTGCGCGCCTCGCACAACAAGAGCGGCATCGCCGCGCTCGGGGCGCGGTCGCACCTCGCGATCGGCACGGCCGCCGAGGTCGCGTCCGGCGCGTCGGCGCCCGACGGCAGCAGCAGCTCGACGCGGCTGTCCGGGACCGCCTCGCCCGCGGCGTCGAGCAGCGTGATCGTGACCGGCGCGGTCCGCTGCACGCGGACGACGAGCTCGGGCCCGCGCGCGTCGCGCACCTCCTCGAACCGCACCGGCGGCGTCGCGCCGAGGCCGGGGTCGCGCGGCACGACGACGACCGCGTTCGCGCCGGGCTGCAGCCGCTCGACGCGGCAGCGGCCGTCGCGGTGGCGGCCGCGCTGCGTGCGGTCCCGGTAGCACCGCAGCGCCTCGGCGCCGTGGAACGCCAGCAGCGTGTAGTCGGGCACGGGCTGCCCGTCCGGCCCGATCACGCGCACCGCGCGGCCGCCGCGCTCGGCGAGCACGACGCGCAGGTCGCCGTCGCCCCACGCGACCGACTCGCCGGGCCCGGGCGAGACGACGTCGTGGCGGCCTTCCGGGTCCTGGACCGTAAGCCGCGCGCCGGGCCGGCCGTCGTCGTGCATCGGGCCCGCACGCTGCACGCGGAAGCTCCCGTCCGCGGCGGAGCGGCCACGGCCGAGGAAGCCCTCCCCGACGACGCTGAGACGCAGGCCCGGCACCGGGCGACCGTGGGTGTCGACCGCGCGGCCGACGATGTCGAAGCGCGGATCCGGCCGCTCGACCTCGACCTGCAGTTCGTACGCCGGAAGCCCCTCGTCGAGCTTGACCGAACGCGGCTCGACCAGCGCCCCGGTGTACTCGGCGCCGACGTACCACTCGCCGGCGAAGGCCGCTCCTTCGAACTCGAAGCGGCCCGCCGCGTCGCTGGTCGCGACCAGCATCGTGTCGAGTTCGGCGACGGAGCGCAGCGGCTCGTCGACGACCACCTGCACGAAGCGCAGCAGAGCCCCCTCCACCGGCGCGCCGGCGCGGTCGACGATGCGTCCGGACACGCGCGTCGCGCGCACCCTCGGGACGTCGCCGAGGTCGACGAGGGTCCCGGCGTCGGGCACGGACCAGCGCGCGGACCGCGGCGCGAAGCCGTCGGCACCGAGGTGCAGCGCCGTCGACTCGGACCAGGGGTCGTGGTGCACCGAGAGCTCGAACGCGCCGTCGTCGCCGGTCGTGCGCTCGTCGAGCCGCGGGGCGGCGTGGGAGCCGCCACCCCCCGACGTCTCCTCCGCGCCGGACGCCTCGACGCGCAGCCGCACGACGCAGCCGCCGAGAGGCGCGCCGCTGCCGGCCACGACCGAGCGGCCGCGCACCGTGAACGACGCCGCCGCTTCGTCCGCCGCGCAATCCACACGCCCCCGCCGGCCGCGATGAGA
>CALKYL010000445.1 GCA_938003515.1 uncultured bacterium | reverse complement strand
CGACGTGCAGGTTCATCCAGCTCTTGAGCGAACCGGGCAGGAGGCGGCCGAGCGCCGCCGAGCGCCGCACGAGGTAGACCAGGTTGGTCGCGAGCAGCAGCGCGGCGGCGAGCCCGGCGGCGAGGCCGAGGCCGCTCTGCGGGCGCAGCAGCGCGTGCCACGGCGAGCCCGAGCGCAGCGGCAGCGGCGTCGCGTAGTAGTCGTCGCGCAGCACGCGCAGCAGGAGCAGGCCCGCGAGCCCGAGCAGGGCGCCGAGCAGCGCGACCAGGAGGCCGGTGCCGCGGTCGGTCGCGACGCGGTCGGCGGGCCGCAGCGCCGGGTCGAACGAGACGCCGGCCGCCTCGAGCAGCGGGAACGGCGGCACGCCGCCGGCGAACACGAACACGTCGTCGTTCTCCAGCTCGAGGACCGCGGTCGCGACCCCGCCGCCCGCGCGCGGTCCGTCGTCGGCCGCCGCAGTGAGCCGCACCGCGTCCGGCCGGATCTCCGCGACGACGGTCTCGAGGCGCAGGTCGACGAGGCCGTCCGCGGCGGCCGCCGTGATGCGCTGCTCGTTCTTCGCCTTCAGGCGCGAAAACGCGCGCTTGCGGTAGCTGAGCGTGACCCGGTTGCCCGGCTGCTCGGCGAGCGCCAGCGCCGCCTCGACCGCGCTGTCGCCGCCGCCGACGACCAGGATCGCGCGGCCCCGGTAGCTCGCCGCGTCGAGCAGCGAGTAGGCGACCTTCGGCAGGTCCTCGCCGGGCACGTCGAGCCGGCGCGGCGAGCCGCGGCGGCCGAGCGCGAGGCAGACGTGCTGCGCGTGGAGCGGTCCCCGGTCGGTCGTGACGACGAACCGGTCGCCGTCCTTCGCGAGGCCGCGGAAGGCGACGCCGGTGCGCACGTCGAGCCGGTGGGCTTCGGCGAGCCCTTGCCACAGCTCGACCAGCTGCTCCTTCTCGTACTCGAGGCGCTTGAGCCGGCCGTGCAGCGGCAGGTCCATCGGCTGGGTCATCACCAGCTTGCGGCGCGGGTAGGCGGCGACCGTGCCGCCGACCTCGGTGGCCTGGTCGATGCCGAACGCGCGCAGGCCGCGCTGCTTCGCGGCCAGCAGGCACGACAGGCCCGCCGGGCCGAGGCCGACGACCAACAGGTCGGCGACCCCGTCGGAGGGCGGCTTCGCGCCGGCGGTGCGCGCCGCGACGACCTCGGCGACCCGCGCGCCGTGCAGCACGGCGGTGCGCACCAGCGCGAAGCCGGTGATCTCGCCGGCAAGGAACAGCCCCGGCACGCCGACGGCCTCGTGCTCGGCGTCGATCGCCGGCAGGTCGCGGCGGCTCTGCAGGTCGCGGAGCGTCAGCGCGATCGCCTGGGTCGGACACGCCGCGGCGCACAGCCCGTGGCCGACGCAGCGCGCGCCGTGCACGACCACCGCCTGGCCGAACGACAGCGCCAGCACGCCGTCCTCGGGGCACGCGCGCACGCAGGCGCCGCAGCCGATGCACTGGGACAGGTCGACGCTCGGGTGCTGCAGGCGCGCCCGGTCGCTGCCGCGCTCCTTGGCGACCGCGCGTTCGGCGAGCTGCCGCTCGTGCTGGCGCAGCTCGTGGCGGCGCCGCAGCAGCCCCGCCACGGCGAGGGCGCACAGCAAGAGGGGCAGCGAGAGCGAGAGCCAGTCCAAGCAGCCCCCCTGGATCAAGCCGCGTGCCGACGCGCCGCCGACGCCGCGCGCCGCGCCGCCGAGCCAGGCGCACGCCCGGCGACGCCCGGAGAATCCCCAGCTTGTCCCCAGACTCTCCCACCGGCCCCGCCGGCCGGTGTCCGTCGTTGCTACACGGCGCCGTAGCATTCGCGGACGGCGGCGACGGCGGCGCACGCCGAAGTGGTCTTTGTCGAAGCCCTCGTTACACTCGGGGCCCGGAATGCCTGCCCTGGTCCGCCTCCGGTCGCTGCTGTCGATGCTCGCGGCCGGGGGTCTCGCCGCGTGCGGCGCGACCAGCGCGCGAGCGCCGGTTTCCGTCGACGCCGACACCCCGACGACGATCGCGCTGGTGTCGCGTTCGAGCCCGATGCTGGTCGTCGGCAACGCCGCCGGCAACGCGGCCGGCGACGCCGCCGCGGCGGGCAGCCCGGCGGGCGCGGTGCGGAAGACGGTCGACGACGAGGCGCTGCAGGCGTTGCTCGACACGTTCGCGGTCGACGGCACGTTCGACTTCGGCGTCGCGGCCGCGCCGCCCAGCGGCAACCAGGCGCTGGTGCTCGAGCACGGCGACCGGCGCTGGTACTGGATCCCGGGCGGCCCGAACGACGCGCGCACCGCGGCGTTCGCGCGGGCCCGGTCCTACTTCCTGCAGCTGTTCAACCACGCGCGCGCCTACGTGCCCGCCGACGAGGACGCGGGCCTCCTGCTGCGTGACAGCGCGCGCCGCGCGACCGTGCGCGAACCGGGCAGCCCGCGGAGGCAGCCGTGAGCGCGCGCGAGGTCCAGGCGCTCGCGATCGTGCCGGTGCGCGTGCAGAGCCAGCGGCTGCCGGGGAAGGCGCTGCTCGCGGAATCGGGCCAGCCGCTGTTCCTGCACACGTGCGACCGCGCGAAGCAGGCGGCGAACGTCGACCTCGTCTGCGTCGCCACCGACGCCGACGAGGTCGAGGCCGCCGCGGCGGCCCGCGGCTACCACGTCGTGCGCACCTCGCCGGCGTGCCGCACCGGCAGCGAGCGCTGCGCCGAGGCCGCGGCGGCGATCCGGTGCCGCGCGGTGCTCGACATCCAGGGCGACTGGCCCGAAGTCGACCCGCGGGACCTCGAGGCGCTGGTCGCGCAGCTGCTCGGCGGCGACGCCGCGTGCAACACGCTGTGCGCGCCGCTGACCGCCCCGGACGCGATCGCCGACCCGAACGTCGTCAAGGTCGTCCGCGGTCTGCACCAGCGAGCGCTCTACTTCAGCCGCCGCGCGATCCCGTTCGTCAAGGAGGGCACGTTCCCGACGCTGCGGCACATCGGCGTCTACGGCTTCCTGCGCGACACGCTGCTGCGGGTCCCGCGGCTGCCGTCGAGCGGGCTCGCCGAGGCCGAGAGCCTCGAGCAGCTGCGCTTCCTCGAGAACGACATCCAGATGCACGTGCTCGACGCCCAGGGCGATCCTTGGGGCATCGAGACGCGCGCCGACTACGACGCCTTCCTGCGGCGGCTGCGCGCCGGATCCGGCGACGCGACGAGAACCCAACGATGACGAAGTATCTGTTCGTGACCGGCGGCGTGGTGTCGTCCCTCGGCAAGGGGCTGACCTCGGCGGCGATCGGCTGGATCCTCGAGCGCCACGGCCTCAAGGTGTCGATGCAGAAGCTCGACCCCTACATCAACGTCGACCCCGGCACGATGTCGCCGTTCCAGCACGGCGAGGTCTACGTCACCGACGACGGCACCGAAGCCGACCTCGACCTCGGCCACTACGAGCGCTTCACGCACGCGCGCATCAACAAGGACTCCAACTACACGACCGGCAAGATCTACAAGTCGGTGATCCAGAAGGAGCGCCGCGGCGACTACCTCGGCAAGACCGTGCAGGTGATCCCGCACATCACCGACGAGATCAAGATGGCGATCCGCGCCGGCGCCGCCCCGGCCGCCGGCGAGAGCCCGCCCGACATCGCGATCACCGAGATCGGCGGCACGGTCGGCGACATCGAGTCGCTGCCGTTCCTGGAGGCCATCCGCCAGTTCAGCCTCGAGGCCGGCCCGCACGACTGCATGTTCATCCACCTGACGCTGCTGCCGTACCTGCGCGCGTCGGGCGAGCTGAAGACCAAGCCGACCCAGCAGTCGGTCGGCAAGTTGCGCGAGATCGGCATCCAGCCGCACGTGCTGATCTGCCGCACCGAGATCGCCATGGACGAGGACATGGCCAAGAAGATCTCGCTGTTCTGCAACGTGCGGCCCGAGGCGGTGATCGAGGAGCGCGACGTCGCGTTCTCGATCTACGAGGTGCCGCTGATGCTGATCGACGCCGGCCTCGACCAGCGCATCCTCAAGCACCTCGAGCTCTCGCCGAGGCAGCCGGTCGACACGCGCGACTGGCAGCAGCTGCTCGAGATCGTCAAGCACCCCGAGCACGAGGTCGAGATCGCCGTCGCCGGCAAGTACATCGAGCTGCACGACGCCTACAAGTCGATCTACGAGTCGCTGAGCCACGCCGGCATCGCCAACCGCTGCCGCGTCAAGCTGCGCAAGGTGGCGGCCGAGCAGGTCGCCGACGACGGCGCCGAGAAGCACCTCGCCGGCGTCGACGGCATCCTCGTGCCGGGCGGCTTCGGCGAGCGCGGCTTCGAGGGCAAGATCGCGAGCATCCGCTACGCGCGCGACCGCGGGATCCCGTTCTTCGGCATCTGCTACGGCATGCAGGCCGCCGTCGTCGAGTACGCGCGCAGCGAGCTCGGCCTGAAGGACGCGACGACCGCCGAGTACGACGCCAACGCGAAGCACCCGGTGATCTCGCTGATGGAGGAGCAGAAGCGCACCAACGACAAGGGCGGCACGATGCGGCTCGGCGCGTTCGCGTGCGAGCTCAAGGCCGGCACGAGAAGCCACCGGGCCTACGGCGAGGCGTCCATCCGCGAGCGCCACCGGCACCGCTTCGAGCTCAACAACGAGTACCGCGAGCGGCTCGCGCAGAAGGGCCTGGTGATGGCCGGCGTCAACCCGAAGCTCGACCTGGTCGAGATCGTCGAGATCCCGGACCACCCGTGGTTCGTCGGCGTGCAGTACCACCCCGAGTTCAAGACGCGGCCGCTCGCGCCGCACCCCTTGTTCCGGGACTTCGTCGCCGCGGCGATCGAGCGGCGCACGGGCTCGCGCTAGCCCCCGGGCGCCGCGCCGGCGGGCGGGCGCTTGCGACGCACCGCGCGCGCCGGTCGGGCCGATCGGGGAATCCGCGCCGGGACCGGTGTGCTTTCCGGCCCGGCCCCGCTGTGCATGGCGATCCCCCCGAGGCAACCATGCGCTACCCGTCGACCCTCGTCTCCTGCTCCCTCTGGATGGCCACCGGCCTGCTCGCCCAGGAGCGACAGCCGGCGCCGCCGTCGGCCCCCCCCGCCCCCGCGGCCCGAGCCGCACACGGCGCCCGCGCCGACGTGCGGCTGCCGCAGGGCGCCGTGATCGACGGCCTGCCGGACCAGGTGCTGTGCGACGTGCCGAACGCCGACGG
>CALKYL010000444.1 GCA_938003515.1 uncultured bacterium | reverse complement strand
GCCTCGCTGCGCGCGCGGCCGCCGGGCCGCCGCGGCCGCGAGCCCGGCGACCTGGCAGACCGCCTCGCGCTGCGCTGCGTCGAGGGCGCGGACGGCGAGCTGCTGCTGACCCGGCAGGTCGATCCCGCGCGCGGCGTCGTCGTCGCGTTCGACGGCGAGATCGACGTCGTCGTCGAGGAGGCGCCGCGCGTCTACCGACGACTGCGCGTCGCCGACGGGTGGCGATTCGTCGCCGTGCGCGAGAACCAGGACTTCGACTTCCGTCGGCGCGTCGCCGCGGCGATCGACGCCGGCGCGGCGTGGGTGCGGGCGGCGGTCGAGGCGGACGAGTCGTTCCTCGCCGACCGGCGCGGGGAGCGCAACTACGGCAGCGGCCGCCTCGCGCTCGCGCTGCTGGCGATGCTGCACGGCCACGTCGCGCCCGCAGACCCGGTCGTGCAGCGGGGGTTCGCGACCCTGCGCCGCCGCCGGATCGACGACGCCTACTCGCTCGCCGCGGCGCTGATGGCGATGGCGGCGCTGCACGAACGCGCGCCGCTCGGCGACGCCGACGGCGGCCGCGTCGAGGCCTGGCTCGGCCGCATGCTCGACTGCGTCGACCCGCGCACCCGCCCCGACGAGCTGCTGCGCTTCAACTACACGCGCGGGCCGCGGTTCGACACGTCGCTGCAGCAGTACGGCCTGCTCGGCATGCGCGCCGCGCAACGCTGCGGCGTCGCGGTGCCCGAGACCGCGTTCGCGGCGGCCGCCCGTCACCTCGTCGAGGTCCAGGGCACAGCCGGCGGCCGGCGCCGGCTCGCGCTGACGAGCCACGCGCAGGTGCACGCGGCGCTCGGCACCGAGCGCCCGCCGGACGCGGAGCTCGTGCGCGCGCGCTCGCGCGGCTTCGCCTACCAGCGCGCCGACGAGCCGCCGTTCGGTTCGATGACCGCCGCCGGGGTCAGCGGCCTCCTGTTGGCGCGCGCCGGGATGGCTTCGCAGGGCGTCGCCGACCGCGCGCTCGGCCGCGACGTCGACGCCGCGATCCACGACGGCTTCGCGTGGCTCGCCGAGCACCTGTCGCTGCGCGTCAACCCGGGCGACCCGGAGCGCGCCGACAACCACTGGGCCTACTGGCTCTACTGCCTCGAGCGTTGCTGCGAGCTGCACCGGGTCGCGTGGCTCGACGGGCGCGACTGGTACTACGAAGGCGGCCTGCAGCTGCTCTCGGCGCAGCGGCCCGACGGCGCGTTCCGCGCCCGCCACGCCGCGACGCTCCTGCTCGACAGCACGTGCTTCGCGGTGCTGTTCCTCGCGAAGGCGAGCGCCGCGGGTCCGATCACGGGGCGGTGAGCGCGACCGGTGCCGCTATAGTCGAGGCGCCTCGCTCCATGGACTTCCGTCCGCTCGAACCGACCGCGCTGCCTTGGCACCGACGCGTGCTGCGACCGCTGGGCCGTCCGGTGAACCGCCTGTTGCGGTGGGCGTGGTCGTGCAGCGGACCGTCGCGTTCCACCTGGTTCGACTCGCGCCGGTGGCGCGCCGTGTGGAACGTCAACCGCTGGTTCTCGGCGACGCCGCGCGCCCGGTCCGCGCACGTCGTCGTGCGCTTCGCGCCCCGGATCACGATGGAGCTCGACCTGTCGCGGCTGACCGACGTGCTCGCCTACTGCTACGGGCCGGGCGAGATGGAGGTCGGCTACGCGTGCTCGATGCTGTGTCCGGCCGACGGCGTCGTCGTCGACGTCGGCGGCAACATCGGGACGACCACCCTCGCGTTCGCGGCGACGGCGCGCGACGGTGTGGTGCACGTCTTCGAGCCGTCCGCCGAGATGCGTCGCTGCCTGCAGCGCAACCTCGAGCTCAGCCGCGCGTCGAACGTGCGCGTGCATCCGGTCGGACTCGGGGACGCGCCGGCGCGCGGCCGGCTCCGCGTCGCGATCGACGGCAACCCCGGCTCGGCGTTCGTCGTCGACGAGGGGGCGGCGACGACCGGCGATCCGGAGATCGAGGTGCGCCGACTCGACGACGTGCTCGAGCCCGGCGGCCGTGTCGACTTCGTCAAGATCGACGTCGAGGGTTACGAGCTGCGCGCGCTGCGCGGCGCCGAGCGCGTGCTCCGCGAACAGCGCCCCGCCGTGCTGTTCGAGGTCAACGAGACGGCGCTGGCGCGGGCGGGCACGAGCGGTCGCGAGGTCTGCGACCACCTGCGCGAACGCGGCTACGGGCTGTTCTACCTGCGGCACGGCCGGTTCCAGGCCTACGACCCGGAGTCGATGCTCGCCCGCAAGCTGCACAACGTCGTCGCGATCCATCCGGCCGCGCCGCGCGGGGCCGCGCAGCCGTGACGGCGGCCGCGGCCACCCGCGGAGCCGTGCCCTGGGGCTACGAGCCGTGCTGCGACTCGAGCCAGCGCTCCGCTTCGATCGCCGCCATGCAGCCGGTGCCGGCCGCCGTCACGGCCTGCCGGTAGTAGCTGTCCTGGCAGTCGCCGGCGGCGAACACGCCCGGGATCTTGGTCGCCGTCTTGCCGGGCACGGTCTTGATGTAGCCGACGTCGTCCATCTCGAGCATGCCCTGGAACAGCTCGGTGTTCGGCTTGTGACCGATCGCGAGGAACAGGCCGTCGGCCTCGACCCGCTGCTTCTCCTCGGTCTTGCTGTGCGTCAGCTCGAGGCCGGTGACCTTGCCCTCCGACACGTCGAACACGTCGGTGACGTTCTGTTCCCAGAGCACCTCGATCTTCGGGTTGTTCAGCGCGCGCTCCTGCATGATCTTGGACGCGCGCATCGCGTCGCGGCGCACGACCATGAAGACCTTCTCGGCGTACTTGGTCAGGAACGTCGCCTCCTCGCACGCCGAGTCGCCGCCGCCGACGACGTAGACGCGCTTGCCCTTGAAGAAGAACCCGTCGCACGTGGCGCACGCGGAGACGCCGCGGCCCTGCAGCTTCTGCTCGTTCGGCAGCCCGAGGTAGATGGCGCTCGCGCCCGTCGAGATGATCAGGGTCTCGGTCTTGTAGACCTCGCCGCCCTCGGCCTCGACCGTGAAGGGGCGCTCCTTCAGGTGGACCTTCGTGCCCATGACGTCCTTGATCTCGGTGCCGAAGCGCGCCGCCTGCTCGCGGAACATCTCCATCATCTCCGGGCCCATGACGCCCTTCGGGAAGCCGGGGTAGTTCTCGACGTCCGTCGTGATGGTCAGCTGGCCGCCGGGCTGATTGCCGGTGAGCAGCAGCGGGTTCAGGTTGGCGCGGGCGGCGTAGATGGCTGCCGTGTAGCCGGCGGGGCCGGAGCCCAGGATCAGCGTCTTCCGGATTTCGGTCATGGCGGTGGGAGGGCAGCGTAGCGCCGCGAGCCGCCCTTCTGCACCACCGCGCGCGTGGTTTCAACGCGGCGGCTGGGCGAGCTCGAAGCGGCGGATGCGGTCGTAGTCGGCCGGGGTCAGCTCGCGCGGCTCGAAGCGCTCGGCGGGCGCGTCGGCCTCGACGGCCCGGGCCGACCTGCCGGCGCTGGCGACGAGGTCGACGACCAGCCGGCCGTGCTCGCGCACGACGACGTATTCGCCGCGCCGGCCGTCGTCGTTCGGGTCCGCGACGCGCACGAAGAACCGGAACCGGTCGCGCTCGGCGCCGAGGATCTCGAGCGGCCGCTGCGCGGCGACCTGCGCCCACGGGATCTCCGCGAGCGCCGCGCCGGACTCGATGGTCAGCAGCTCGCGGCATGCGGCTTCGTCCTGCGCCTGCAGCGCCTGCTGGAAGGCCGCGAAGGCGCGCGCGGCGTCCGCGCAGGCGGTGACGTCGGGGTCGGGGCCGCAGCCCGTGAGCGCGGACGCCGCGATGGCAACGAGGATGCGTGCCCTCATGTCGCGCCCATCGGCATGTCCCGGCCCGGGACTGGAGCCCAGCCGTCGTGCATACTGCCGCGATGGGCCGTTCGGGTGCGACGCTGCGGGCGCTGCTGGTCGTCGCGACCGTGCTGGCCGCAGGGCCGAGCGCGGCCTGCCAGCAGGAGGCCCGGCGGCCGACCTTCGTGCAGGTCGTGGACGCCGACGGCGCGCCGGTCGTCGGCGCCGCGGTGAGCTTCGCAGGCGGCGCGCCGCACCTGTCGGGGGCGCTGCAGTCGACCGACGTGGTCGAGGTCGCCGCCGACGCGCGCGGCCGCGCGGTCGGTCGGCTGCTCGCGGGGCGCTGTTACGTCGCGTGGGCGACCGGCCCGGACGACGGTGACGGACCGCGCTCGGAGTCGGCCGTGACCGGCTTCTTCGCGGCCGGCGCGATGCTCGAGCTCGTCTGCCTGCCGTCCCAGCGCGGCGGCGCCGCGACCTTCGCCGGCGGCGACGCGTGGCGGCACCTCGGTCCGCTCGCGTGCTACGCGCTGACCTCCGTCCCCGGCTGCGAACGGCGGGTCGAGGTCGCCGTCGACGGTACGTGCCAGCTGCCGCCCGGTCCGTTCGACGCCTTCGAGGTGCGCCTCGCCGACGGCCAGCCGCTGTGGCACACGCGCGCCCAGGCGCGCCTCGACCTTCCGCCGCCGCGCGCCCTCGACGTGCGGGCCGTCGACGAGGACGGCGCGCCGCTCGCGGGGGCACGGGTGTGGCACCGCGTCGGCCGCCTGTCGTCGTGGCGGCTCGACGGGCTGCGCGCGGTCGCCGAGGACCGCAACCGGCTCCTCGGCACGACCGACGCCGACGGCCGCTGCAGGGTCGAAGTGCCGTGCGCCGGCGATCCGCTGCGCGACGCGGGCGACGACCTGCTGGTGTTCGTCGCGGCGGACGGGCGGGCGCCGGTGGCCGGGGGCTACTGGAACCGGTCGTGGTACGTCAGCGACCACAAGGTGCCGAAGATCGACGGGGACGAGCTGCGGTTCGAATGCCCGAAGGTCGAGCCGCTCGTCGGTCGCGCGCCCGCCGCGCCCGCCGGCACCGTCGCGCACCTGGTCGCGACC
Organism: uncultured bacterium; assembly: GCA_938003515.1. Next base: position 250 of record CALKYL010000444.1, on the reverse strand, counting down.
TGCAAGATGTTCCTGCAGCGCAACAGCTACCTGCACGACGCCCGCGTCTTCACCGCCGAAGTCACGGCCGACGGCGCGTTCGCGTTCGGCGACCTGCCGGACGAAGTGCACTCGTGCCGGCTGTCGCTCGTGCCGCCGCCGGGCAGCGACTGGCAGCCGCCGCTGTTCGCGCCCGAGTCCCGCCGCGTCCTGCCCGCCGGGGTCGCGGCGCAGCGGGGCGCTCCGGCGGCGCCGATCGCCGCCGGAGCGG
>CALKYL010000443.1 GCA_938003515.1 uncultured bacterium | reverse complement strand
GGTCGCCCGCGGTGGCGCCACCACGACACGGCCGCGACCAGCGCCAGCAGGTCGGTGCGGGCGAGCGCCGCGAGCACGGCGAGCGCGGTGAAGCGCGGCTCGGACGCGCGGCGGAACACGACCAGCGCCGCGGCGAGCGCGCACGCGAGCGCCGTCTCCTGCCCGTTCTGCGCCTCTCGCAGCAGCAGCGGGTGGCCGAGCCAGCACAGCGCGAGGCAGGCGCCCGCGACCCGGTCGGGCGCGGCGCGCCACCACAGCCCCGCGGTCAGCACGTGCACCGCGAAGCCGAGCCAGGGCGCGAGCAGCGGCAGCGACGCGGCGCCGGCGCACCACGCGACCGGCACGAGCAGCAGGCTCCACAGCCACTGCACGCCGCTGGTCGCGACGCCCGCGCTGACCGTCGGGCCGCGGCCGGCGGCGACGTTGGCTGCCCACGCGTATTCGTAGAACGCGTCGTCCCGCACGCGCGTCGTGGCGTCTGGGTCGAGGTCGAGCCACGCGCCGACGCCGACGAGCGCGGCGGCGACGGCGGCGAGCACGGCGGCCGCGGGCAGCGATCGGACGAGGCGGGACATCGCGGCCGCCGAGGATACGCACCCGGGCCTGCCGTCGCCTCCCGCCGGGGGCCGGGGTCAGAAACGGGCCGGGGTCAGAACACCGGCCGATAGGTCTGCCACATGGCGCCGACCCACGTCGACCACGACAGCGTCCAGCCGGTCTCGATCTGCGCGTAGCGGTCGGTGTAGTCGAACAGGGCCGGGTGGCGCCAGGCGTCGACGAGCCCCATCATGCGCGCGCACAGGACGGCGCCGATCCACGCGTTCGCGGTGCAGCAGCGCCGGTACGAATCGCCCATCCACAGCACCTGGTCGTTGGACGGGTAGTGCACGTGCGAGAACCCGTACTCGGGCAGCCCGATGTGCGACGCCGTGTAGCCGCCGTGCCCCCAGTTGACCTGACCGGGGCCGGTCTGCTCGACGTAGAACGTCTGGCAGTCCTCGCCGAAGTGCGCGCTGTAGGTGCCGTTCGGGTGACGCACCGACGGATAGTCGACGCCGACCGCGAGCATGTCCGCGTCGCCGAGCAGGGCGCCCGCGAACAGGATCGGCAGCTTGCGGCCCGAGCCGTGTCCGCCGACGCCCTCCCAGTACGCGCCGCCTTCGACGTTGCCGAAGAAGTCGATGCCGATCTGCACCAGCCGCATCGCCAGCTCGCGCTTCGCGGCCAGCGGCGCCGCGGTGTGGCACATCAGCGCCGCCTCGTTGTACAGCGCCGCGAAGTCGCGGCCGTAGTCGGGCATGTTCTCGAGCGGGTGCATGTAGCGCGTCGCCCAGCCCGGCGCGTGGTCGAGCCACGGGCGCTCGAAGCGCGCGGTCTGCGAGGCGAAGTCGGGCCGGCCGGCCGGCGGCGGCAGCGACAGCAGCCGATCGAGGTCCAGCATCTCGACGTCGTAGCGGACCGCGTGGTCGGCGCCCGCGTACGGCGGCCGGAACGAGCCCTCGGGCGGCGCGCTGTCGAGCACCGTCAGGACCGCGCACGTCTGCAGCACGGGGATCTGCGACGTGTTCGGGTTGCTGACGACCTTGATCAGGCTCTGGTTCGGCACCAGCTGCCGCGGGTTGGCCGCGGACAGGTTCCACGCGACGTTGCGGGCGTGGCTGTAGCGCTGCGGATCGAACAGCAGCGAGTCGTAGCCGTGGTCCTGGGTCGACGGATCGGGGTTGATCATCGCGCCGTTGACGACGCGGCCGTTGACCACCGCGCACGGCGGCGACATGCCGACGAGGGTCGCCGGACCGACGACGAACCAGTCGCCGTTGACGAAGCGGCCCGCGGGCACCGGCTGCGCGAACTGGAACGTGATCCCGTGCCGGGTGATCGTCGACGTCGGCGCCGTCGCGGTCGGCAGCGGCGCGATGCGCGTCGCGTAACCGCGGCTGACGGCGACGCCGGCGGGGTTGGCCGCGGCCTGGTCGAAGAACACCTGCATGTAGAGCTGCGACGCGGCCAGCAGCGGCTCGGGCGGCACGACGAAGTTGGCGAGCGCCGTGCCGCTGCCGGAGCCGAAGCCGAACGTGATCTCCGGCGCCACGAGCAGCTGGCAGCCCGTCAGGCCGAGGCCGCCGAGCGGCAGCGGCAGCGGCATGCCCCACCAGTCGGTCGGGGACGAGCCGAGCAGCAGCAGCGCCGCCGTGTTGGGCGGCAGGTGCTCGATCTGCATGCGGCTGACGAACCCGGGCCGCATGCCCGGGAAGACCGACACCGTCGCGCTCTGGCCGTTGCCACCGCAGCCGCCGCCGAACCAATAGCCGCCCGGCGCCGGATCGACCGGCGCGCTCAGGCCCGCCGTCAGGTGGGTCGACGCGCCCTGCGCGCCGAGCGGCACGCTGGCCGAGAACGCCGCGAGAACGGCGAGAGAACGGACGAACAAGGCTGGCTTGCGGCGCATGTTTCGCGCCCCTACGCACTCCTGCGGAGCCAGCGGCCACGGATTCCTCCGATGTCACCGGCGCTGCTGCGATTGTGGACAACCGCCAACGCGGTCGCATGGTGAGACGCGAACCGGAAGAAACGACCCGGGTGCCGCGTCGAAGCGTCTCCGTCGGCGACGCCGGCGCCGCGTCCCCCCGCCGCTGTACCGCCGCGAGGTAATCTCCTACCCGATGTCCGAAGCACCCTCCACCGACCGGCCGCGCCGGGCTCCCGTCGCGGCGACCGTCGCGCTGGGTCTCGGCGTCGCGCTCGGGGCGGCCTGGGCCGTCGGGGCGTTCGACCCCGGGCCCGCCGAGCTCGCGCCG
>CALKYL010000442.1 GCA_938003515.1 uncultured bacterium | reverse complement strand
GCGGCAGGGGCGGGGGCTGGCGCGGAGGGCGGAATCCGGGTGAAGCGCCCGGGTCGGGTGGCTCGGGAGCTTGCGCGAACACACTGAGTCGTGAGCGGCGGGCGGTCGGTGGTGGGGCTAGGGGTTCCGGAACCGCTGCTTGTCTCACCTAGCCGCCGTCTGGATCCTCTACGCCCGGTCCGCCGAAGCCGCGCGGCGCGCGCAGGACCCGGACGGCTGACGAGGTCGCACGCCCCTTCTCGCGCGGGATCGGCGGTCCTTGTCGGCGGCAGTCGGTCGCTGCGGACGGTCACGAGTCGTGCCGGTACTCGCGCGCAACCCCATCGCCCGCAACACTCGTTCGATCGACTCCGGCGCCGTGATCGCAGCCAGTAACCGCCGCACACCGACGGGCACGGCGGCCTCGAGGTTCGCCGAGCATCCGCGTTACGCGTTCGCGATCCACAACTGGCTGGTCGCCGCCGGTGTCACCGTCGGCGACTGGCACGGCGGCGAGAAGGCCCTGCCGCGGCGGCTCGGCGCGCATCTGCTGCAAGCGGTCATCGGCCACGGCGGTTTCGGCACCGTCGACCGCGCCGAGCAGCAGGAGCCGATCCGGCGACCGGTCGCTAACGGCTACCGCCCGCCGCCCACCCGTCGCGTCGCCGCAATCCCCGCAATGCGCTGCCGTGCTTCGGCGCACGCGCCGTTCGCGCCGAGCGCCTTCCGGTAGTGCTCCTCGGCCAGGTCGAGGTTGCCACGCAGCTCTTCGATCAAACCCCGGTGGTAGCTGACTCGCCACGCCGGCGCGTTCAGCGACTCCGCGCCATCGAGCGCGCGCAGCGCGTCGTCCGCGCGCCCGTCGAGCTGCAGCAGCCACGCCGACGACTCGTAGAGCGCCGCGGCGTCGGGACGCAGCCGCAGACCGTCGTCGACGAGCTTCCGCGCAAGGTCGAGGCTGCCGTCGGCGACGGCGATTCGCACGCGCAGGCAGCGCGCCTCGACGTTGCCCGGCTCGAGCGACAGCGCGCGGTCGGCGAAAAGCTGCGCCCGCTGCGGCTCGCCGGACTCGAAGGCGAGCGCGCTCGCCGCGACCTGGCTCGGCACGTGCCCGGGGTGGCGGATCGCCAACCGCTCGACGGCGAAGCGCATGCGTTCGCGCTCGATCGCGTCGAGCGGCTCCGTGCCGTCGTCGATCCGAACCAGCAGATCGTGCAGGCTCGCATCGGGGTCGGGTTCATGATCGGGGTCCCACAGCGTGCAGCCGGAGGCCGTGACGATCGCGAGCAGGGGCGCGAGAAACGAGAAGCGCATCGGGTTCAACGGGTCGTTCCGAAACCAGCGGTGTCCACCAGGAAGCCGTAGAAGGCCGGGCCGAGACTCATGACGAAGATGCCGGGCAGGAAGCACAGGACGAGCGGCACCACGAGTCGGGCCGGGAGCGACTGGGCGTGTGCCAGCGCGCGTTCACGCAGCTCGGCGCGCAGGGCGTCCGCCTGCCGACGCACCGTCGCCGCGAGACCGATCCCGACCTCGTGCGCCCGCATCAGCGCCGACGTGAAGCCGCTGATCTGAGGCACGTCGATGCGGCGGGCGAGCCGACGGAAGCTGCGGGTGCGGTCGGCGCCGCCGAGCACCTCGGCCTGGAACGTCATCAGCTCGCGGCCGAGCGGGCGTTCGCAACCCAGCGTGTTCAGCACGCGCGCCAGGGCGGCGTCGAACGCGAGGCCCGCCTGCGCGAGGCTCGCGAACAGCTCGAGCACCGGATACAGGTCCCGCAGGATCAGGCGCACCCGGGCGCGGCGCGCCCGGCGGACCGAAGCGGTCGGCAGCGCCGCCAGCACGAACGGCAGCAGCACCGGCACCGCGATCACGACGGGAACGAACAGGTAACCGACGCGCCCCGGAATGCGCAGCAGGTCGTCGCGCACCGGGTCCAGCGTGCCGGAGAACCACAGGATGACACCGACAACCGCGCCGAGCACGAACAGCGCGAGGGTCTGCACGACGAAGCGCGTCGTAGCGTCGGCGTCTCGCCGGCCCGCCAGGAACAGCCAACGCGCGACGGCGCCCTCGGGCACGCCCATCGCCGTGTCGCCGCGCGACGCTTCGCCGCCGAAGAGGCGCGCCGAAGCGAGGCGGTCTCGCGCGATCAGTCGCTCGCTCCGCCGTCGGATCGAGGCGAACAGCGACACGACCGCCGTGATCCCGATGAGCACGAGCAAGGTGGTCTGCATCACACCTCGATCCGCGTCAGCCGCGCCATCCAGACGATGCCGAGCGCCTGCAGCACGACACACGCCGCCGCGATGCCGCCGCCGACGGCGGAGCCGAGGAACGCCTCGATGCGTTCCGGGTTGTTCGTCCAGGCCAGGAGCGCGATGCCGTAGACGACCAGCAGGACGACGAGCACGGAGATGCGCGCTTCGGCGGTCTGACCGTGCACGCGGCGGCTGAGGTTGACACGGTCGCGAACGGTCTCGGCGATCGCGTGCAGGCCCGGCGCCAGCGCGCCGCCGCTCTGCCACTGCACGGCGAGGTAGTGGGTCAGCAGGCGGAACGCCGACAGCGGCAGCGTCGCCTGCGCGTCCTCGAACACTCGCTGTGGGTCATCGCCGAGACGCAGGCGATCGGCGGCGTTCGCGAGCACGGAGCGCAGCGGCGCGCGCACCTCGCGCACGACGCCGTCGAGCGCTTCCACGAGGCCGACGCCGGCCGCGACGCTGGAGCCGAGCAGATCGAGCGCGTCGGCGAGCTGGCCTTCGACGCGCACCGTGCGCGCGGCGACGAGCCAGCCGTCGATCACCCATGCGATGGTTCCGACGAGCGCGGCGAGTCCGACGGCGAGTTCGACGTAGAGCGGCGTCAGCAGCAGCAGCGACACGGCTGCGATCCCCGCGGCGCCACCGACCCAGACCCGTCCGCGCGACGAGTCGTTGCCGACGCGCAGCGCGTGGACTTCGGCCCTGGCCTGACGCGTTGTGACGGGCAGCCCGGGCACCCGGCCTATCCGCGGTCGTCGCGCGCCGGGACATCGGGCCCGCCGGCGCCCGGCGCATGGAACAGGCGGTGCGGCAGGTCGGCGCCGCGTTCGCGCAGACGGTCGGCGAGGCGCGGCGCGATTCCGGTCGCGACGTAGCGACCCTCGATGCGGCGCTCGCTGCGGCCCGACCGCTGCCAGCGGAAGATCTCCTGCAGCAGCGGGGTGTCGCCTTCCCGTCCCGTGATCTCGCTGACGCTTTGGACGCGACGCACGCCGTCCTCGCCGCGGCCGATGTGCACGAGCAGCTGCACCGCCGACGTGATCTGTTCGCGGATCGCGCGCGACGGCAGCTCGGTGCCCGCCATCAGCACCATCGTCTCGAGGCGGCTCAGCGCGTCACGCGGTGAGTTGGCGTGCACCGTCGTCAGGCTGCCCTCGTGGCCCGTGTTCATCGCCTGCAGCATGTCGAGCGCCTCGCCGCTGCGCACCTCGCCGACGAGGATGCGGTCGGGGCGCATGCGCAGCGAGTTGACGACGAGCTGACGGATCGTGATCTCACCGGCGCCCTCGGTGTTCACCGGTCGGCTCTCGAGTCGGACGACGTGCGGCTGGTCGAGCTGCAGTTCGACGGTGTCCTCGATCGTGACGATTCGTTCGTTGGCGGGGATCGCCTCGGCGAGCGCGCCGAGCAGCGTCGACTTGCCGGCGCCGGTGCCGCCGGAGATGACCATGTTGGTGCGGTGGCGGACGGCCTCGTGCAGGAAGTGCAGCATCGGCTCGCTGACCGAGCCGTAGCGCAACAGGTCCGAGCCGCGCAGGCGGCGATGGCCGAAGCGGCGGATCGACAGCGTCGGGTAGTCGATCGAGACCGGCGGGATGGTCGCGTTGACGCGGCTACCGTCAGGCAACCGGAGGTCGGCCATCGGCGCCGACTGGTCGATGCGCCGGCCGACACGCGCCGCGATGCGTTCGATCACGCGCAGCAGGTGCTCGGCGTCGCGGAAGCGCACGTCGCTGCGCTCCAGGCGGCCGAAGCGCTCGACGAAGACCGTGTCGGGGCCGTTGACGAGCACGTCGGTGACCGCGGGGTCGAGCACGAGCGGCGCGAGCGGGCCGAGCCCGAGCGTCTCCTGCAGCAGATCGCGGCCGAGCTGCTGGCGCTCCTGTTCGTTGAGCGGCACGTCCTCGCCGGCGAGCACTTCGTCGGCGAAGTCGCGCACGAACGCGGCGATGCGCTCTTCGCCGGCGCCGAGCAGGTCGCGCTCGGACAGCTGTTCGAGCAGGCGGGATTGCAGATCGCCCTTGACCACCGCGTAGCCGGTCGCCGGGCGGCGCTCGTCGGTCGCGGCGCTGCGGCTCTGGCCGGCAGCCCGCTCGGTCGGCGGCCGCTGCACGCGCGCCGCCATCTCGGCCGCCCGGGAGCCGCGGAACAGGCTGCGATCGACGGCGCGCGGCCGGTTCGCCGGCCGCGTGTCCGCATCGGTCGGCTCGGACTGCTCGTTCATGCGTTCGCCTCCGACAGCGCGCCGGCGCGCGCGGTGATCAGATCTGCCAGCTCGGCGACCAGGCGGCGGAACCAGTTCAAGCGCGATACCGAAACCACGACCGGCCGGCCGCTGTTGCATGCGACCACCGCGGCGCGGCAGAACGGCACGACGACGTCGACGTCGCGGTCGAGGCGGGTCGCGATGTCGCGCGGCGACAGCTGCCCCGCGTGGCTCGGGACCGACGTGTTGACGACGATGCGCTGGCGCGCGCGTTCGACGCCGACGCCTTCGAGCAGGCCGGTCAGCCGCTCGGCACCGAGCACGGTCGGCACCGTCGGCACGACGACGTGCCAGACCTCGTCGGCCCGATCGAACGCGGCGATCGCGATGCCGTCGAGGATCGGGAAGGTGTCGACGATGACGTGGTCGTACGCCGAACGTGCGACCGCGAGCATGCGCGACAGATGCTCCTCACGCACCGCCGCGGCTTCGACCGCGTCGCCGGGCGCCGCCAGAAGGTCGAGGCCGCAGTCGTGCGTCACGGCGAGTTCGCGCAGCAGCGTGGCGTCGAGCCGATCGATCTGCGTGACGACGTCATGCATCGTCACCGCCGGCTCGAGGTCGAGCATGACGGCGCACAGACCGAGCTGCAGTGCCGCGTCGACGAGCAGCACGCGACCGGGCGCGCGGCGCGCCAGTTCGCAGGCGACGTTGACGGCGAGCGTGGTCTTGCCGACGCCGCCCTTGTTGCCGATGAAGGCGGTGATCCGGCCGCCTCTGGACGGCCGCTGGGCGCCGCGGCCGTTGTCCTCGGTCACCCGGCGCAGGCACGTCGTCAGCTCGCCCGACGACAGCGGTCGCCGCACGAAGTCGCGCAGGCCCGCGCGCGCGGCCCCGACGACGAAGGCGGCCTCGGCGTCGCCGCTGTCGAACTGGCGGCGGTCGAGCAGGCCGACGAGCGCCGCCGCGGGCACGGCGTCGCGCAGATCGCCGACGAAGGCTTCGAAGTCGGCCGCCGTGCCCTGATTCGCGAGGCACACGACGTCCGGTTGTTGGCCGCGCGCGAGCCGGAGCGCCTCGCGCTGGCTGTCCGCGAAGTGGGCGAGCACGCGCAGGTCTGCCAGACCGCCCTCGGCCGCGCGCCATTCGGGGATCAGGTCGGGGTCGTCCGAGACCAGCAGCAGCGTCACGGGGCGGGTCATGGCTCTATCGGCGCAGCACGGGGGCCAGCACGGGCTCGGCGAACGAGGTGTGCAGCGCGGCGAGCGCCGGTGTGGCTGCAAGGGCGAGGCGCGCGTCCAGCGCAGCCGGCGACACGCTCGACGCGCCCGTCGGCAGTACGGCGCCCGGCTGGCGCACGAGTGTCACGGTCGCGCCGACGCTCGTCGCGATCCCGAGGGTGAAGCCGACGACGCGACGTTCGCTGGCGAACGCGCCGTAGACCGGCAGGACCAGCACGTCGCCCGGCACGATCGCCGGGTCGGAGGCCGCCGCAGCGAGCGCGTCGCCAACGGCTCGCGCCGGGACGACGAGCGCGATTCCCTGTTCGACGCCGGCTGCGGTCAACAGGCCGTTCGGATCGAGCTCCAGCGAAAGCGACGCGCCAGGAGGGGTGGCGTTCCACGCCGATCCGGCTTCGCCGCGCAGGGCAATGCGCGCGAGCGTCGCGCCGCCGGCCGGGTCGTCGGAGACCAACAGCGCACGCTCGGTCGACGCGATCGACGTCGCCCGGACCGTCAGGCCATCGGCGCGGCTCTGGCCGGTGCCGAAGGCGCCGGGTTCGTGCCACGCGGCGCCGCGCGCCCACAGCCAATCGAACGCAGGGCCGGCAGAGCTCTCACCCGGTTGCCGGTCGAGCGCCAGCCGGTCGGTCGCGCGGCGCAGACGCACGAGGAAGGCCGGGGCCGCGGCGAGCTCGGCCGCGGCGCTGCCCGGGGCGGTCGGGCTGAAGTCCGGGCGCGCGAACGCGTCGTCTTCGCCCGGTGCCATGCCGGCGATGTGCGTGCCCGCGACGAGGTCCCCGTGCGCCGCATTGCCGAGGTTGTGCTGCAGCCCGCTCGCCGGCTTCCACACGCGCAGAGCCGCGCTCGGCGCGACGTCGAGGCGGCCGCCGAGCGGTTGGGCGTCCGCGACGACCGGCAGGCTGCCGGCGCCGAGGCCGAGCACGTCCCCGTTGCTCGGATCCAGATCGTCGTCCCACTGCCTCGCCGTCGCGGCGATCGCGCGATCGCGGCGCTGTCCGTCCCCCTCGCTGTCCTTGAAGCGCACGCCTTCCAGCGCCGCACTCTCGGCGCCGGCGTCGAGCTGCTGCGAGGTCGCGCGCAACCGGCCGCCGTCGACGATCGCCGCGAGCAGCCCGAACGCGCCGACGAGCAGCAGGGCGAAGAGCACCAGCACGGCGCCGGCTTCGTCGCGGCGCGCCGCGCTTGCGGTGGTTCGAACGGGGACGGTCAACGGCCGTCCTGTCCCTTCGAAGCACGCGGCACCGTGACCATCTCGCGAGCGCCGCCTCGGATCACCTCGACCATGCCGAGCGACGGCTCCTGCGTTTCGCCGCCGAGCAGCATGCGGCGCAGTTCCGCGGCCGGGTCGACCGGCTGCGAGTCGCGGATCTCGGCCGGCGAGGCCTCGGGTTGGCCCGAGCGCGGCGCCGCGATGATGGTGACGTCCTGCGCGAGCGCCTGACTGAACGTCGCGACTTCGGCGGGCGCCATCGCGACGAACGCCTCCTCGACCGTGGCCGGCTTCTTGCCCATGACGCCGCCGGTGCCGAGCTCACGGCTGCGCACCGGCGTGATCACGAGCGCGCCGCGCGCGACGACCCACGACCGTGCGGCACCGGCGCGCGGTGCGCTCTTCGCCAACACGTCGACCCGCGCCTTGAGCACGGGGTCGGTCAGGTTGCCGAGCATCTCGGCATCGAGCCGCGGCGCCGCCTCGACCGACTTCGCGGCGACGAGATCGACGAGGTCACCGGCGCGCGCGTCGGCGAGCCCCTGGATCCGGGTCGCGTCCAGCCAGATGCCGCGCATGCCCGGCGGGATGCCCGCGCTCGGACCGGGACGCGTGCCCTCCGGCAGGAAGTCCTTTTCGGTGAACGCGTAGTTGACCGGCTTGTCGCGCCTCAGCACGCGCCCGAGCAGGCGGCGGAGACCGTCGACGTCGGCGGGGAACAGGCCGTTCGGGGCGATCGCCTGTTCGACGACCGGCACCGTGTGCAGGCCTTCCTGGGTTAGCAGGTGCTCACGCGTGATCTGCGTGTATGCCGGCAGCGCGCGCGGGCACGCGTAGACGCCGACCGTGCCGGGCGGCAGCGACCGGTCGACCTGCTGCGCGCCTGCCTTCGGGAAGGCGAACACCACGCCGCCGCCGAACGGTAGGCGCAGTTCGCCGTTGACGATCGTGTAGACGACCAGGCCGACGAGCAGCAGGCCGAAGACCGCCAGCGCGACCATCAGTCGGGAAGCGAGGCCGGCGCGGGCGCGCGGGGAAACGGGGCGGTGTCGGGCAGCCATGGTGTGGGTCGCGTTCGGTGCCTTCTGCGTGAGCTACTGGTAGACCTCGCGGCGGAACAGCGCCTGACCGACGAAGACGCGGCGGAACGGACGCACGACCGAGGCGAGCGCCCTCATTTCGCCGAGTCCTTGCTCGCCGCCGAGCACGGCTGGGCCCTCGCTGACGGCGGACGGGAACGGCGTCCCGTAGGGAGGCAGCGAGCCCGCGACACTGGTGACCGGACCGGCGAGGTGCGGCTGTCCGGCGTTGGGCGACGGCGGCCACGACGCCGGCGCGTCGTAGGAGGCCAACGCCGACGCGGTCGCAGGGATGTTGATGCGCAGCGCGACGAGGCCGCGGTCGGGACCGACGGCTGCGGCCGAGAACGGGCCGCTGTCCGGATCGTCGGCGTCGCTGCGGATCTCCTCGACGACCGGCAGCCAGCGGATCGTCTCGCCGCCGCCGTCGGTGCGCGCGACGACCTGCGGCACGCCGACGGTCAGGCCGGCGTTGAACGCCGTGGGCTCGGGAGACAGCAGCACGGCGCCGGGGAAGCGCAGCAGCCGTCTGCCCGCGACCCGGTCGAACACGAACACCGGGCGCAACGCGCGATTGACGAGCGGCAGCGTCGCCGAGTACTGCTCGAGTTCCAGGCCGACGGCGGCCAACGCGTCGAGATCGATGACCAGCTGGTTGGGATCGAAGATGCGGTCGTCGGTAGCGGCCAGCGCGTCTTCGAACGTGATCGCCGCGGGCAGCGGCGTCAGCGCCAGCTCCCGCGCTGCGAGTCGTGCGGTGTCCTGCGCGACCTGCGCCGCCTGGATCATCGTGCCGAAGGACAACAGCGCCGCCAACAGCAGGTAGAGCACGAGCGCGACGACCGCGAACTCGACCAGGATGGCGCCTCGTTGCCCGCTCTCGCGCCGACGGCTCACAACGCCCCCCCTGTGACCAGGTGCCACAGCCCGGTCGTCGGCGCGAGCAGCCACGCGACCGCGACGGTCGTCGCGTAGCCACCCGCGAACGCCGGCGCGTACGGCAACGATTCCAGACGGCGCCGCTTCGCCCACAGCGACAAGAGCCCACCGCACAGCGCGGTCGCGAACAACACTTCGAGCAGCTGCGGCCATCCGCAGACGGCGCCGAGCCCGGCGCCGAGCTTCGCGTCGCCACCGCCGAACGCACCGGCGTCGAAGAGCGCGGCGCCGATCGTCAGGCCGATCCCGAACCCGATGCCAAGCTGGGCGAACGTCACGTCGTGCCAGCGCCGCCACGTCGCCATCAGACCCAGCAGGCACAGCGCGATCGGCACCAAGTCCGGAATCGTCCGCGACCTCAGATCGCACCAACCCGCTGCGAGCAGCAGCGCGAAGGCGGCGAGCGCGACGATCTGCGACGAGGTCATGCGGGATTCGTGGCGGGGGTTTCAGACGACGAAACGCGGGCACCCTCGTCGAGGATGACCGCGATGCGAGTGGGACCGAACGCTGCGAGGGCCAGGGGCTGCCACGCTGCGGCGGGCAGGCCCCGTCGGGGCGAATCAGTTCGCCTCGATCACCAGCGTCGTGCCCAGGATGTTGCCGGTGCCGCCGGGCTGGTTGAAGCTCGCGCCGAGCAGGTTGTTGCCGAGGCGCGGCGTGGCGGCGACAGCGGCCGCGGGGTCGAGGATGATCGCGTCCTGGTTGTTCGGATCGCGGGTCGTCTCGATCACCTTGGCGCTGACGATCGGGCCGTTGTCGTCGTCGTGCGCACCGGGCAGGATCGCTGCGGTCGTCGCGATCAGGTCGTTGGTCTTGTGGCCGAACACCGAAACAGCGGCGGCGCCGACGAGCGCGACGCCGGCGATCAGGAGGCCGTATTCGACGAGGGCGGAGCCCTTCTTGTTCTTCAGGAGCTTCTTCATGGATACAGGGAGGTCGGCAGTTGGACGAACCGGCCCGTCCGCGCCACGTTGGCCGGCCCGGGATGGTTCGCCGGAACAACCCCCTAGGTGCCGCTCGGACCGCGCCGGTTCCGCGATTTGTGGCTTGCACCGGTGCCGTGCCGGCCGGCTGCCCGGGGCCATCGGACTCGCGGGCCTCGAGCGGCACGGACGCCGGTGACGATCGCGACCCTGCCATGCCATGGCGATCCGCGAGCCGAGGGCGCGCTCGCCGGCTCTCCGCGACCGCTGCGCGCTACACTGCACGCGGCGTGATCGCAACGCCACGCGATTGCGCCGCTCGGCCCGCACCGCCAACCCGATTCCCCTCGTCAGACCCCAGCCGACCTGTCACGATGAAGATCCGCACGCTGATCCCGTTCGCCCTGCTCGCCAGCCTCTACGCCTGCGGTTCCGACGCCGGCGCAGCCAGCGCCGTCGCCGGCCACTGGTCGCAGGAGACCGGCACCGACCAGGAAGGCATGACCCTCGAGTTCGACGCCGGGAGCGACAAGCTGCTCGTGCACACCGCGCCCGACGCGGACGGCGCCCACGAGCACCTGGACGGCACCTACGGCTTCGACGCCGCGACCAGCGCCGTCACCGTGCGCTGCGAACTGATGGGCGAGGGCAAGGGCGACGTCTGGCAGGGCAAGCTCGACGGCGCACACATGACGTTGTCCGCCAACGGGACCGAAGTGAAGTTCCACAAGGGCAAGGACCCGCACGCCAACAAGTAGCGCGCCGAGGGCAGCCGGCTCACGCCCGGCAGGCCGCGCAACAGCGCAGGTTGCCGAGGTGTGCCGTGACGAGGGCGATGCCGCCCAGCAGCGTGATGACGCTCGCCGGCGGCACCCGCAGCGACCACGCGCCGGTGGCCTCGTCGACGGTCAGCGACGGACAGCAGTCGTGGCACGTCGCGCAGCCGGCTGCCGCGTCGCCCGCCGCGTGCGCGCCGGCGAACCAGAGCGGCCAGACGGCGCCGAGGAGCACCAGCGCCATGCCCAGAGCGCCGACGCCGAGGATCCAACGGCGGCCGTGCGCGCGATAGCCACGCCGCAGCGCGAAGGCGGCGACCGGCAGCACGAGCGCCGCGATCGCGAGGTGGCTGACCGGGTGCACCCAGATGCCGCCGAAGGCCGGCGCGGCGAGCAGCAACAGCGGCGCGATCATGCAGTGCACGGCGCACCCGACCGAGGCACAGACGCCGGTCCGGTCCAGCAGGCGTGCGAGGCTCGATTCTCGTCCCAGGGTCGTCGTCGCGGGCAGGTGCATCGCCCGGAGAGGTGCCGCTCGGCCGTCGCGAGTTCCGGAGAGTTCGCAACGCTTCGGATCGGGCGCGCCGGGCCGATCAGCCGCCGCGGTTCGCTGCGTCTCCCGACTCCGTATCGGCGTCGGCCGCGCGCGGCTTGGCGACGCGCGTCCGACACGCCGACAGCACCTCGCCGAGGCCCGGCTGCACCCAGAGTTCGCTGCCGGCCACCGGCGGCCGCACGACGCTCGGACTCACCAGCACGAACAGCTCCGACTCGCCGTAGGTGTTGTTGGTGCTGCGGAACAGCCAGCCGATCAGCGGCAGGTCGCCGAGCAGCGGCGTCTGCGACACGTCGTCGCGCAGCTCGCGCGAGACGAGACCGCCGACCAGCAGGCTCTGACCGTCCTGCAGCCGCGCGTTGGTGCGCAGGAAGCGGGTCGCGAACGCCGTCGTCTGCGGGTCGGTGCCGGTCGAGTCCCGCACGACGGTCGTAAGGGTCTCGTCCGGCTGCGAGACGATCGAGCTGACGTCGAGCGTGACGTCGCCGCCTTCGCCGACCAGCGGTCGGACGCCGAGGCCGACGCCGAAGGCGCGGAAGTCCACGGAGGCGAACGTGCCCAGTCCGGCGCCGCCGCCGGCCGCGGGCGTGAACGCCTGCGGCACCGGGATCTCGCCGCCGACCTGGAACTGCGCGGTCTCGCCGTTGAGCACGGTCAGCACCGGGCTGGACAACCGCCGGGCGATGCCGCGCGCCTCGAGCGCCTGCAGCAGCGTGTCGAGCGCGAAGTTCCGGCCGCTGACCTGGACCTGCTGGCTGAAGCCGTTGGCCAGCGTGGCGAGCCCGGCCTGCACGTCGCTGTCGGAGAACGCGCCGACGTTCGCCGGATTCGGCTGGATGCGGCCACCGACCTGGCTCGGCTCGAGCGCCGGCTGGCCGAAGTCCGATACCAGCGCCTGCATCTCCGACGAGAACTGGAACAGCCGGTCGCGGTCGATTTCGAACAGCTGCACCGCGACCCGGACCTGCGGCCGGTCGCGGACTTCGAGGAACGACAGGATGCGCCCCTTCGCCATCGACAGCACGGTGGCGCGGGCGAGGTTGCGTTGCACCTCGTTGCGCTGGACGAAGACGCCGGCGGCTCCGGCGAAGCCGCCGCCGCCTCCCCCGAACTGGCCGCCGCCGCCGCCGCCGCCGAACTGGCCCTGGCCCGCCTGACCGAGCTGGTTGCCGCGACCGTTGACCAGCGCTCCCGCTTCGTCGGCCAGCACCTCGATGGTCTCCCGGCCGGCATCGCCGGCGCCGTCGTTGCCGAGGAACAGTCGGGCGGCCAACTGCATCGACCGCACCAGGGCGATCTGATCCGGCACGGAGCCCTCGAGCAGATCGGAAGAGCGTCGTGTAGGGAAAGAGTGTAGATCTCGGTGGTCG
>CALKYL010000441.1 GCA_938003515.1 uncultured bacterium | reverse complement strand
GTCGCGGGCTCGCTCGTCGTGCTCGCCGCGTTCCTCTCGTTCGTCGTCAGCGGCCGCATCAGCCGGCCGATCGAACGGCTCGAACACGGCGCCCAGGCGCTGTCGCGCGGCGTGCTCGACACGCGCGTGCCGGACGACGAAGGCGGCCAGGTCGGGCGCCTGACGCGCGCCTTCAACCAGATGGCGGCCGACCTGCAGGGCCGGCTGCAGGACCTGCAGGCGCTCAACCGGGCGATGGGTGACCTCGCCGCCGAGCGCGACGATGCGACCGCGATCGAGGTGCTGCGGCGCTTCTGCACCGGTCACACGCCCGCCGACGCGGTGGTGACGACGATGCTCGACGAGACCGGCTCGGCGCTCGTGCTGCACGCCGGGGGCGCGGGCGAACGGATCGAGCTCGACGGGCTCTCGCTGACGACGCTCGTCGGGCCGTTCAGCTGCCGCGCGCGTTCGGGCCGGCTGCCCGCGCCCTGGGGCGAGGCGCTGCCGCAGTGCCGCGCGCTGCTCGGGCTGCCGATCGTGTTCGGCGGCCGCACGCGCGGCGTCGTGCTGCTCGGCTTCGAGCTCGACGCGCCGTCGCCGGTCGATCTCGAGCTGCTGGGCACGGTCGTCGCCCAGGCCGCGAGTGCCTGCGAACGCTCGCAGCTGCAGCGCATCGCGGTGCAGGATCCCGTGACCGGGGTCTGCAACGCGGACTACTTCCAGCGCCGGGTCGTCGACGAGGTCGCGCTGGCGCAGCACGACGCGCAGCCGCTGGTGCTGCTCGCGTTCGTCGTCGCCGAGCGCCATCGCAGCGCGGCGGGGCTTCAGCAGTTCGTCGCGCTCCTGCGCAACCGGCTGCCGGGGTCGGCGGTCGTCGGACACGCCGGGGGCGGGCGCTTCGACGTCGTGCTGTCCGGCTGCGACCGCAGCGAGGCCGAGCAGCTGAGGCAGGTCGTCGTCGCGAGCTGGCGCGCCGAGATCCGCCGCGCCGGCATCGACGGCGGCGGGCGGGCGCTGGCGACGGCGCTCGTGGTGTTCCCGAGCGAGGCGCCGTCGGCGGAGTTCCTGTTCGCCGGCCTCGCGGACCAGCTGGCGATCGATCCGGAGCGCGACGCGGTCGAGGCGGAGTCCGACGCGAGCCTGCTGCGCGCCGGGGTCACGGCCGTCAGCCGGGTGATGCGCCCCGTCTACAGCACCCTGCGGCGCGTCGCGCCGACCGACCTGCCGATCCTGCTCGAAGGCGAGACCGGCGTCGGCAAGGAAGTGCTGACCAACCTCGTGCACCGCTGGAGCCGCCGCTCAGAGGGACCGCTCGTCAAGGTGCACTGCGCCTCGCTGTCGGAGACGCTGCTCGCCAGCGAGCTGTTCGGCCACGAACGCGGCGCGTTCACCGGCGCCGACCGGCGCAAGATCGGCCGGTTCGAGCTCGCGCACGGCGGCACGTTGTTCCTCGACGAAGTGGGCGAGATCCCGCTCGACGTGCAGGTGAAGCTGCTGCGCGCGCTGCAGGAGGGGGAGATCGACCGGGTCGGCGGCTCCGAGGCGGTCCAGGTCGACGTGCGCGTGATCGCGGCGACCAACCGCGACATGGCCCGCATGGTCCAGGACGGCCGCTTCCGCGAAGACCTCTACTACCGGCTGCAGGGGCTGGTCGTGCTGGTGCCGCCCCTGCGCGAGCGCCGCGAGGAACTCCCGGGCCTCGTCGAGCGCTTCCGTCAGGAGATCGTTGCCGAGGGCCACGCTCCGGACCGCGTGTTCACGACCGGCGCGCTCGACGAGTTGTTCCGGCAGGACTGGCCGGGCAACATCCGGCAGCTGCGCACGACGGTGTTTCGCGCCCTGGTGCTGGCGCGCGGCGCCGTGGTGCAGGAGCGCGACGTGCTGCTCGCGCTCTCGGCGAGCGCGGGCGCGCCGGTGCCGGACGCGCCGTCCGCCCTGGCCGGACCCGCGACCATGCCGGGCGCCGGGCGGGATTCTCGGGAAACGCCGGGGGCACGCCCCGGCGAGACGCCCGCGGAGACGGACGCGGCGACCGGTCGGGCCGAACCGCAGCCGGTGGCTGGCGGGCCCACCTCCGAGCCCACGCCCGAGCCCACCCCCGAGCTGCCGGCCGAGCCGGACGTGCCTCTCCCGCGGCCCGCACCGGACCAGGTCGGGTCGTCGGCGGCTTCCGCCGGCGCGAGCGCGGACCGGGACCGGGCCTCCGATTCGGCCACCGCACTTCCGTCACGTTTGTTACAACTGCTCGAACGCGTGCGGGTGCAGGGGCGCTACACGACGCAGGACCACATGGCCGATTCGGGCCTGTCCCATCGTACGGCGCTGCGTGATCTACAAGCGCTTGTGAAGAAGGGCCTTGTCGAGAGAGTCGGCGTCCGGCGCGGCGCGTTCTATCGGCCATCGCAGGCGGTGGCCGATTCTTCGCCGTCGGCGCGACGCGGTGGCTGATTCTTTCCACCGCCGCCAACAGGCTGGCCATTTGTTTTTTCCGGGCCTCTAGTCGAGCTTGCCGCAACGGCTTGGCGACTGCGTCGTCACAGTGGCCGATTGCTTGGACCGACGCTTGCTCCAGTGGCAACCCGTCGTTGGCCGATTTTCACGTCGGAACCCTGGTCGAACCACGCTCCCACCGTCATGCGCACGAGGCACGTTCTTGTCACCCTGTTCTTCACCGGCCTCCTGTCGGCGGTGCTGACGGCTCAGGTCACGGTGCGCCGCGGAGCGGTGGTCTACCACGGCAGCGCGTCGAACACGACGGCGCCGGCCACCGTGGTCGAGAAGACCGTGCGGGAGGCGACGCCGGAGTGGCAGAAGATGGTCGACGAGGACATCGATCCCGACTCGGCCCGCGGCAAGCAGCTGCTGGTCAAGATGAACCAGCGCATCCGGCAGGCGATCAAGTCGGTCGCGGCGACCGAGAGCCGCGACATGGTGACGCGCAAGGAAGACCTGACCGACGACCAGGGCCGCGACGTCGTCGATCTGACCGACCTGGTCGTCGACAAGATCAAGGAGTAGCCGGCGCTCCGGTTGCGAAGGGGCGAAAAGCATCGCCCGAGCGCGGTCCCTGGCGCACAATCCCGTCCGTGCTTCGTCCCGAACCTCCGCGGTCCGTCGCGCGCACGTTCGTCTGGGTGCTGCCCGTCCTGGCGCTCGGGTGCGTCACCGCCGGCCCGCCGGAGCGACTGGGACGCACGGAGGTCGACGCCAGTGTGGTCGGCGGCACGGCGACGAGCGCCGGACCGGTCGCGTGGCGGCTCGGGGACGACGTGCCGCGGGACGCCTCGGCCGGGAGGCAGACCGGCCAGGGACCGCAAGACCCGCAGGAGACGCCCGAGCAGCGCGAGGCGCGCCTGCGCCTGACGTTCGGAAGCAACGTGCTGATCGCGGCGGACGGGTCGGTGACGAAGCAGTACTTTCTCGCCGGCGACCTCGCGCAGACGTTCCTCAAGTTGATCGCCGAGATCACGCCCGACAAGCCGCCCGCGCCGACGCGCGACGGCGCGCCGCTCCCGGTGCCCGGCACGCGCATCGGCGGGCCGGAGGCGACGAGCATCCTGGGTCGCATGCTGCGGGATCACGTCGTCGAGATCACCTACGTGCCGGAGTTCGAAGTGCTCAGCGGCGCGCAGATCGTCGACCCGCCCGGCGCCAACAAGCCGCCCGCGGTGTCGGGTGAGCCGCCGGTGAGCAAGTACAAGGAGGCTCCGGCCGTGGCGCTGGCGCTGGTCACCGCGCAGCCGGCGTCGCTGGCGGCCTTCGAGGCCGCGCTCGATCTGTTCTACGCGAGCATCCCGCAGGTCGAGATCACCGTGCTGGTCGTCGAATACAGCACGGCGGACGCGCTCGCGTTCGGCGTCAACAGCATCGATCCCGACGGGCTCGTGCCGATCCTGGGCAACCTGAGCAGCAGCCAGCTCGTGCGCGCCTACTCGTCGTCGTTTCCGCTGCGACAGCCGATCGTCGGCGTCTCGCCGGTGACCGACATCGGCAGGTTCACGCTCGGCGGCATCCACGAGGCCTGGGAACTCAACGCGGTGATCGAGGCGCTCGAGGCGAACAACCTCGCCGACATCACGAGTTCGCCGAAGCTGGTCGTGCGCAACGGCGGCATCGCGGCGATCTCCACGCTGACCCAGGTGCCGTTCCCGAAGGCCAAGATCAGCCAGCTCGGCACCGAGGTCGCCGTCGACATCAGCTTCCAGCCGGTCGGCGTCAAGATGAACATCATCCCGGTCATCGCCGGCACCGACTCGATCATCCTGCAGGTCTACGCGGACGTCTCGGCGGTCACCGGCTTCGCGAGCACGACGCCGATCGTCACGCCGATCACGAGCACCCGCAGCGCGGTGACCACGGTCTACCTCAAGGACGGCTACACGCTGGTCATCGGCGGCCTGAAGTCGAAGACGCTGTTCGAGAGCGAGACAAAGGTGCCGATCCTCGGCGACATCCCGCTGCTCGGCTTCCTGTTCCGCTCGACACAGACGACGCGCAACGACACCACGGTGGAGTTCCACATCACCCCGCGCATCGTCATGGACCGCGGCTCGCCGCCGGGGCTCGGGACGCCCTTCTGACGGGCGGGCGGCGCGGCCCGGCGGCCCCGGGTCCCTCCGGAGGGCTCCGGCCGAGGTCCGGGGAAAGAACGCGCTACGATCGCCGTCCGACCGAGACCATGTTTTTTCGCGCATCCGGCACGAACCCCCGAACTCGCGGCGCCACCGCCGGCTGCGGCTCCGAGGCCGAGCGCGGGGTCGCGCTCGTGATGGCGCTGATCTTCTCGATCCTGCTCTACATCCTGGTCGCGGAGCTGGTCGTGGCGAGCCGCATGGTCCGCGCGACCGGGGAGAACGACGCGCTGCTGGCGCGTATGCGCACGCAGATGATCTACCAGCTCGAGGACGCCGAGGACCAGCTGCTCCAGGACCTGGCCGGCCAGGCGGTCGGCGACGAGGGCGGCGGCGCGGCCGG
>CALKYL010000440.1 GCA_938003515.1 uncultured bacterium | reverse complement strand
CGTCCGGGAACAGCGGCCGCAGGCGCTCCAGGTCGCGTGCGGCGCCGTAGCCGCGGTTCGCCCGCAGGGACGCGAGCACCGCGAGCCGGTCCTGCTGCGCGCCGAGCCGCGCCTCGGCGCTGCGCGTCGCGCGGTCGAGCGACGACCAGAGCGCGAACAACAGGGCGGCCGCCGCGAGCGCGCCCGCCCCGACGAACACGTCGTCGCGGGTGCCGGTCGGCCGCCGATCGCCGCTCACGCGTCCGGCTCCTCGTCGTCGACGGGCATGTCGACGATGTCGGTGCCGACCCGTACGCCGGGCGGCGGGTTCGCGTTGAGCCACTCGAGCACGTCGTTGCACTCGCGGGCGAGGCCCGTCAGCGGGTCGCCGCGGCGCAGACTGACGCGAAAGCCGACATCGCCGGCCCGGATGCGCTGCAGCGCGAGCCGCAGCTTGTGCTCGGGCCACTGCAGGCGACGGGCGATGCCGGCGACCTCGACGAGCACCACCGCGAGGATGCTCGAGACGAAGGCCAGCACGATGACCTCCGAGCCGGCGTGCGTCTCGAGGTCGCCGCTGCCGACCGAGCGCACGAGGCCGAGGCAGTGCCAGACGAACGCCGCCGCAGTGCCGCACATCGCGACGATCGCCGCGAAACGCATCGGCAGCAGGCTGCCGGCGGCCGCGCGGGCGGCTGGACGACGGGGCTTCGACGTGACGCTCATCGAGGTGATTCGGCCGCGATTCCGGGGTGGCCCGACGCCACACGCGTTCGCCCGTCCCTGTTCGACAGGATCGGCTCGCGGGTTCAGTGACGACCCCCGCGTCGTCTCGGAGTTGGACGCAAGCTGCGGGGCTCGGCGTGCCGATGGATGACGCGGAACGAGGGGACCTCGCCGAAGCGAACACACATGGTCGAGCTATCGAATTCGTCGGACAAATCCGGCAAGCGGGCGACGATCTTCGCCGTGACCTCGGGCAAGGGCGGCGTCGGCAAGACGTCCCTGTCCGTCAACGTCGCGTGCGAGTTCAGTCGACGAGGCTACCGCACGATCATCATCGACACCGATCTCGGACTCGCCAACGCCCACATCCTCGCGGGCATCAAGCCGAAGAGGACGCTGTCGGACTACATCGACGGCTCGGTCGAGCTCAACGACATCATCGAGGACGGCCCCTGCAAGGTGAAGTTCATCAGCGGCGGCAGCGGCGTGAAGGAGATGGCGAACCTCGACGACAACGGCCGCGCGCGGATCTGCGTGGCGGTCGAGGAGCTCGCCGAATTCTGTGACGTCATCATCCTCGACACCGGCGCCGGCGTGTCGAAGGGCGTGACCGACTTCGTCTCGCTCGCCGACCAGACCGTGCTCGTCACGACGAGCAACTTCGCGGCGATCGCCGACGCGTACGGCATCGTCAAGGTCATCGTGCAGGACGGCTACTCGAAGCCGATCCACGCGGTCGTCAACCGGGTGCGCTCGCCCGAGGAGGCGGAGCAGGTGTTCCTGAAGCTGAAGGGGTGCACCGAGCGCTTTTTGGGCTTCGACCTCAACTGGCTCGGCCTGCTGCCGGAAGATAGCTCCGTTGAGGGCGCCGTTTTGAAGCGCGCGCCGTTCAGCGAAGCCTTCCCCGGCAGTGTCGCCGCGCGCTACCTCGCCAAGCTGGTCTCGGGTCTCGAACGCTACGTCGGGAACCCGAAGCCGGCGCCGCAGGCCGCGAAGGACTGACGGGGAGAGCGAAGAGGGAGGCGCAGCGCGACCGCGCGGCGCAACAGGAGCCAACCGGGAAAGAGGGAAACAGGATGACCCGCACGACGAAGCAGGACGCGACGGATCGCATGGATCAGGCGACGGGCAAGATGGCCGCGGCCGAGGAGGCCTTCGGGCGCCAGGCCAACAAGGGCATTCTCGCCGACAAGGTCGCCGAGGAACTGAACGTGCCGCGGCGCACGGCAGCGCGCGGCCTGGACGCCGTGCTCGACGCCGTCAGCGAGCTCTTGCACAGCCGCGGCAAGGTCGCGGTGAAGGGCTTCGGCACCTTCGAGCGGCGCATCCGCAAGGGACGCGCCTACAAGCACCCGCTGACCGGCGAGAGCATCGACGTCGCCAACAAGGAGACGGTCATCTTCAAGCCGAGCGACCAGCTGATCGCCCAGACGCGCAGCAACGCCCAACCGCGGGCGAAGAAGTCGAGCGGCCTGCCCACGGACGACATCCTGTTCAAGGGCTGAGAGGCCGAGCACGGGGCGCAGGACGCCCCTCACGCGCGGGGAGGCAGGCGGTGCACGTCGGCCTCCCCGCTGCGTTCCGGGCCCTGCCGACCGACCCGAGGTTCTCGACGCCGACGGACCCGGCTATCCTGCCAGCGTGACCCCGCACGACGAGTTCCAGGCCGCCTGCGTGCAGTTCGACGTGTCGTCGGGCGACGTCGCTGCGAACGTCGCGGCGATGCAGAGCGGCATCGAGGAGGCCGCGGGCGCCGGCGCGCGGCTCTGCGTTCTGCCCGAGATGTGGTCGACGTCGTTCCTGACCGACTACGACGGCGACGTCCTCGGGCAGGCGCGCGACGCGGAGGAGTCGCGGCGCGCGCTCACCGAGCAGCACGCGCTCGTCGCGGTCGCGAGCGCCGTGGAGGCGACCGCGGACGGCTTCTACAACACCGCGCGGGTACACCAGCGCGGCGAGACGATCGCCACCTACCGCAAGATCCACCTGTTCTCGCCCAACCTCGAGCACCGCCACCACGCGCGCGGCGACACGGCGTGCCTCGTCGACACCGAAGTCGGCCGCATGGGGCTCCTGGTGTGCTACGACCTGCGCTTCCCCGAGCTCGCGCGGTTCTACTTCCACATGGGCGCCGAACTGCTCGTCGTCCCGGGCCAGTGGCCCGAGGCCCGCGCCCAGCACTGGCGCACGCTGCTGCGCGCCAGAGCGATCGAGAACGAGCTGTTCGTGGTCGGTTGCAACCGGACCGGCAAGGAGGACTCGCTGCGCAACGGGGAGTCGATGGCGTTCCCGGGCGACGGGCGCATCATCGATCCGACGGGCGAGATCCTCGCGACCGGGAACGGCGACGCCGGCGCGGTGATCGCGCCGATCGAGTTGCGCAAGGTGCGCACGATGCGGCGCATCCTGCCGGTCGCGGCCGATCTGCGGCCGGACGTCTACCGTCGCCTCCTCGACGAGACCTACGAGCGCATGGTCGCGGGCACGCGGGAGGCGCGGGAGTCGACCGACCCGGCGTCAGTCGACGAACGCCTGTAGCTGCCGCAGCTTGCTCGGCCGCTTGATGCGGCCGATCGCCGCGTTCTGCAGCTGACGCACACGCTCGGCGGTGATGCCGAGGTCGGCGGCGATCTGGCCGAGCGTCTCGGGCTCGGACCCGTTCAGGCCGAAGCGGCGGCGCAGGATGCCCTGCTCGCGCTGCGGCAGATCGGCCATGACCTCTTCGAGCACGGCGCGCAGGTCTCCCGCCGGAATCGCCTCCGGCACCGGCACCTGCTCCTCGTCGGCCAGCATCTGGCCGAGGCTGCTGCCGTCCGTGCCGCCGAGTTCGGCGTCCAGGCTGACAGCGTAGCGGCGCGTCGACAGCACCCAGGCGACCTTCGACTCCGGCACGCCGATGCGCTCGGCGATCTCGGCGTGGGTCAGCTCCCGTCCCTCGCGGCGGCCGGACTCCTGCACGCGGCGGATCTTGCCGAGGATCTTCTGCACCCAGATCGGCACCCGGACGGTGCGCGAGCTGTTGTAGAGCATCTTCAGCACCGCCTGGTGCACCCAGTACTGCGCGTAGGTCCGGAAGCGCACGTCGCGGCGCCAGTCGAAGCCGTCGATCGCCTGGAACAACGACGCGTTGCCCTCCTGCACCAGGTCCGCGGTGTCGACCCCGAGGTTGCGGTAGCGGTTGACGGTGCTGAGCACGATGTAGAGGGCGCCCTCGACGTAGAGGTTGCGCAGCTCCTCGTACTGTTCGACCATGCGCGTGACCCAGTCGCGGTCGGTGCCGCGGGTCGCCGTCCGCCCCGCCAGCTCGTCGAGGATGTGCCCGCTCGGCCGCTTCAGCAGCTCCGCTGCCTCGTCTCCGATCAGGCCGAAGTGGCCCAGGCAGCCCAGCAGGAGCTCCCGCAGGAACTCGTGGCGGCGGGCCATGCGGAACTCCTCCTCGCGGTCCATCGGCGCGATGCGCCGCAGGTCGGCCTGGTAGAGCGCGTCACGGATGTCCGGCAGGTCGGGCGCACCTGCCAGACTGACAGCCTCGGCCCGCTGCTCCCGATACCCGGTCAGGTCGAGGGTGGCGCGCGCCTTGGCGAAGGCCTTCGCCAGCCGGCGGGCGTTCGCGGGGAACGCGTCGGTCTCGACGTCGAGCCACTCGTCGAGCGCCTTCAGCGTAACGGTCTGCCTGGGCTCGAGTTTGGGCAGTGAGCGGCGGAGGATCTTGGCGATGACCATGGCGGTTCGGAGGGGTCGGTGGGAGCCGCGTGATACGACGCCCGAAGACAGAAATGCCTTCGTCGGCCTTCGGGCGTCGGACGCAGCCGGCGGCCAGTCGTCTCAACTCCCGTGCCTCGCACCCGGCACCGCGACCCGAAGGCGCAAACCGCTATGAAAAAGCGGCTTGGAGCGGGCCGATCACTTCCGCCGGAGCAGCAGCAGCGCGATCGCGACCAGCAGAACCCCGCCGCCGAGGAGCAGCGGCAGCGGCAGCCCGTCGTCCCCGGTCGGGGTCGGCGGCAGCGCGCTTCGGGACGCGCCGGCCGGCGTCGCATCCTCCGGTGCCACCGGCGGCTCGGAGACCGGCAGGGTCGCGGCGCCGCCGAGGGCCTTGCTCGGCTCGGCAGGCTGCGTCCCGTCGCCGCCGTCGTCCACCACCGTCGGCGCCGCGTTGGCAGGGGCTGCGGCGGGCTCGCTGCCCGCGGCGGCCCGGCCGGCGACCGGCGGGTCGGGCGGGGCGCCCCCCCCGACCTCGGTCGCGGCCCGC
>CALKYL010000439.1 GCA_938003515.1 uncultured bacterium | reverse complement strand
CCGCGATGACTTCGCCGGCCGCCGCGGTCTGTTCGCCGAGCCCGCTTGCGACGAGTTCGCGCTGTCTGGCGACAACGGCCCGGGCGGCTTCTCGGTGCGCCTCGACGGCGCCTACGTGCCGGCGAAGACCGACGAGGCGGTCTTCGTGCCGGGCCGCTGGCACCACGTCGCCGGCGTCTACGACGGCGCCGAGGTGCGCGTCTACGTCGACGGCGCGCTGGTCGGCCGTGCCGCCGGCTCCGGGTCGCGCGGGCGGAACACGCTGCCGCTCTACGTCGGCGCCGACCCGAACCGCCAGGGCGCGCCGACGTCCTTCTTCGAGGGCCGGGTCGACGAGGTGCGGCTGTCCCGCGTCGCGCGCTACCGCGGCGAGCGCTTCGCCGTGCCCGAGCGCCACGCGCCCGACGCCGACACGGTGCTGCTGTTGGCGTGCGACGCGGACTTCGGCCCGTGGTCGGTCGACCGCTCGGGCCGCGGCGCCCACCCGCTGCGCGTCGGCACCGCGCACTGCACGGTGGAGAACCGCCCGCCGGTCCGCTAACAACGGGGCATGGCACCGAGCAGTCCGACCGGACGACGACCGACGAACAGGAAGGCCGCGAAGAAGGCGGCGGGCGGCGACGCCCCGCTGACCGCGCGCACCGCCGACAAGCACGTGCTCTACCAGCGCTCGGTGCAGGCGCCCGAGCTCGACTCGAAGACCTACGCGCGCTGGTTCAAGAAGTACACCGGCCGCGACCTGCGCGTGCTGCGCGAGGACTTCTGCGGCACCGCGGTGCTCGCGTGCCACCACGTGCGCAACCACAAGGACAACCGCGCGGTGGGCGTCGACCTCGACGGCCCGACGCTCGCCTGGGGCCGGCAGCACAACGTCGCGGAGCTGCTCGACGACGAGCAGCGGGGGCGCCTGACGCTCCTGCAGAAGAACGTGCTGGACGTGCAGTCGCCGAAGGCCGACGCGATCCTGGCGCTGAACTTCAGCTACTCGGTGTTCCGGACCCGCAGCGACCTCGGCGCCTACGTGCGCAACTGCTTCCGGTCGCTGAAGCCCGGCGGCGTGCTCTACATGGACGCCTGGGGCGGCCCGGACGTGATCGTGCAGAAGACCGACCGCACGCGGCACAAGGGCTTCCACTACCTCTGGGAGCAGCGCAGCTACGACCCGATCAGCCACCGCATCGTCTGCGCGATCCACTTCGACTTCCCCGACGGCTCGCGGCTGCGCAACGCGTTCGTCTACGACTGGCGCCTGTGGACGCTCGCCGAGCTGCGCGAGCTGTGCGACGAGGCCGGCTTCGAGGACGTGCACGTGCTCTGGGAGGGCACCGACCCGAAGACCCGCTCGGGCAACGGCATCTTCCGCCGCAAGGAGGTCGGCGACCAGGACGAGTGCTGGATCAGCTTCGTCGTCGCGAGGAAGCCGAAGTAGCCGGCCCGGGCCGCGCCGGGCGCCCGCCGCGCCGATCGGCGGCCCGGTCCTTGCGCCGGCCGGCCCCGCTCCGAAGAATGCTCGCCCGAAATCCCCGGGCGCCGCACGAACGCATCCGCACCCGCGCCCAGAGCCCCCGCCATGAACCAGCTCGTCATCCTCGGCGCCGGCAAGATCGGCCGCATGGTCTGCCACTTCGCGTCCCACTCCGGCACCTACGCGGTGCGCGTCGGCGACGTCTCGCAGGCGGCGATCGACCTCGTGCAGAAGGAGTACGAGTCGGTCACCGGCCGGGTCGTCGACTTCTCGGACGGGAAGAGCCTCGACGCGATCCTCGACGGCGCCTGGGCGGTGATCAGCTGCGCGCCCTACCACTGCAACCCGCTGATCGCCGAGCGCGCGAAGGCGAACGGCGTGCACTACTTCGACCTGACCGAGGACGTCGCGGTGACCCATCGGGTCGTCG
Organism: uncultured bacterium; assembly: GCA_938003515.1. Next base: position 2,191 of record CALKYL010000439.1, on the reverse strand, counting down.
AGCTCGCCAAGGGCAGCAAGACCGTGTTCGCGCCGCAGTGCGGCCTCGCGCCCGGCTTCATCACGATCACCGCCAACCACCTGATGAAGTCGATGACCGAGGTCACCGACCTGCGGCTCCGGGTCGGGGCGCTGCCGCGCTACCCGTCCAACCGCCTCAAGTACAACCTGACCTGGAGCACCGAGGGGCTGATCAACGAGTACTGCAACCCCTGCGAGGCGGTCGAGAACGGGGAGCTGACGAACCTGCCGCCGCTCGAGCAGCTCGAACGGCTGACGATCGACGGCGTCGAATACGAGGCCTTCAACACGTCGGGCGGGCTCGGCACGCTCGCGACGACGCTCAAGGGCCGCGTGCAGAACGTCAACTACAAGACGATCCGCTACCCCGGCCACTGCGAGCTGATGAAGTTCCTGCTGCACGACCTGCAGATGAAGGACGCGCAGGACCAGCTGCGCTCGATCTTCGAGCGCGCGCTGCCGACGACCTTCCAGGACCAGATCGTCGTGTTCGTCAGCGCGACCGGCACGTACCGCGGCCGCCGCACCGAGCGCACCTACGCCAAGACGATCTACCACCAGAAGATCGACGGCAGGAACTGGAGCGGCATCCAGATCACGACCGCCGCCGGCGTCACGGCGATCGTCGACATGCTGCACGACGGGCTCCTGCCGACCGAGGGGCTGTTGAAGATGGAGGACGTCGACTACGAGGCGTTCCTCCAGAACCGCTTCGGCCAGTACTACGCGTAGGCGGCTGTCCACGATGTGGCCAGCCCCGTCATGCGCTCCCGCTCAGGGAGCGGACATCCGTCACCCCCGCCGCGCGACCGACGGCAGAGACCGCGCGGCATCGCCGCGACGGAACGGGGCGGTCCGCTAGGCCGCGGTCGGGCGCGGCCGACGCGGCTCGCGCTGGCCTCGGTGAGAGCGCTCGGCCATCATCGGCGCCCCATGCCGAAGTTCCCGCTCCTGTGCGCGATGATGTTCCTCCAGTTCTTCGTCTGGGGGAGCTGGTACGTGACCGCCGGCACCTTCGTGCCGGCGATGGGATGGCCGCAGACGACGACCGGCTGGGTGTACTCCGCCGGGGCGAGCGCCGCGGTGGTCAGGCCTCTGGTCCTCGGCCTGTTCGCCGACCGCTACTTCGCGTCGCAGAAGGTGCTCGCGACGATGCACGCGCTCGGCGGCGTCGTGATGCTCTGGCTCGTGCCCGACGCGATCGGCGCGCGCGACGCCGAAGCGTTCGAGCTGTGGGTGCTCGTCTACATGCTGTGCTACATGCCGACGCTCGGCCTGTCGAACACGGTCGCGTTCACGCACATCACGCACGCCGAACGGCAGTTCCCGATCGCGCGCGTGTTCGGCACGCTCGGCTGGATCGCCGCCGTGACCTACGTCAGCGGCTGGCTCGAAGGCGACGAGGACGCGGTCATGTTCCAGGTCGCCGGCTGGTCGTCGCTGGCGATGGCCGCGCTCGGCATGGTGCTGCCGCACACGCCGCCGCCGGCGGCCGGCAAGCAGGTCACGCTGAGCGAGACGCTCGGCCTCGGCGCGCTCGAGCTGATGAAGCGGCCGGCGTTCGCGGTGTTCCTGTTGTGCTCGTTCCTGATCTGCATCCCGCTCGCCGGCTACTACAGCTACGGCAACCAGTTCGCCGGCACCGTCTGGGAGAACCCCGGCTACTACATGGCCTTCGGCCAGTGGGCCGAGGTCGGCTTCATGCTGGTGATGCCGTTCTTCTTCCGCGCGCTCGGCGTCAAGTGGATGCTCGCGATCGGCATGGCCGCGTGGGTCGTGCGCTACGGCCTGTGGACCGCCGGCGCCGGCCAGCAGCCGATCGCCTGGATGGTGCTCGGCGGCATCCTGCTGCACGGCATCTGCTACGACTTCTTCTTCGTCACCGGCCAGATCTACGTCGACACGCAGGCGCGGCCGCAGATCCGCGGCCAGGCGCAGTCGTTCCTGGTCCTGATGACGCAGGGCGTCGGCATGTTCCTCGGCGCGCAGATCATGACCGGCGTCGTGACGCGCAACACCGTCAACGAGGTCGCCGACTGGGCGAGCATCTGGGTCGCGCCGTGCGTCGGCGCGGCGGTGATCCTGCTCGCGTTCTTCGCGGTGTTCGGAGGCCAGCGCGACCGCGCGGCGGCGGTCGCCGGACCAGCGGTGTGGGCGTGTGTGATGGCGGC
>CALKYL010000438.1 GCA_938003515.1 uncultured bacterium | reverse complement strand
CACCCGCAGGAAGCCGACGGCGGAGGTGCCGACGACGAGCATGCACCACGCCACCATGGCGATGTTGGCGCTGCTGCAGACGGCGTAGAGCAGGGTGCCGATCGCGGTCCAGACCGCGGTCACGACGAACAGCGCCAGCAGGCCGGCACCCAGCTGCGGCGCGGTGTCCGACAAGAGCGTCCAGTCCTCGGCCAGGAACACGGCCGCGAGCCAGAGCGTCGCCGGCACGACGACGGTCAGCGTCGACGTGATCAGGAAGCCGCCCCACCACTTGGCGAGCACGTAGCCCCACGGCGAGATGCCGCGGGTCCAGTACAGCTCGAGCGCGTTCGTCGCGCGGTCGCGGGCGACCGAGCGCGCGACGACCATCGTCGTCAGCAGGAGGAAGAAGACCATGCCGGGCATAACCGCGAGGGCCGGCTCGACGTAGAACGCGGGGTGCTGCGGGTTGAGCTGCGCGATCTCGCTGCCCATGCGGTCGGCCATGCGCGCGCGCAGGGCGCGCGGGCCGAAGTCGATGACGCCGAAGATGATCAGCAGCATCACCAGCCGGCCCATCGCCGGGAACAGGCACACGAAGTAGAGCGCCACCCCCCACTTGGTGCGGAACAACGCGAGCATCTCCTGCCGGGCGAGCGGCCACAGCCGGCGCCACCCGACGACGCGCTCGCAGGCGAGCGGGCGGTAGTGCAGCGCCTGGCTCACGAGCCGCGGCCTCCGTCGGGGCCGCCCGAAGCCGCGACCTTGCGGTCCTGCTCGCCGCGCACGGCGCTCAGGAACACCTCCTCGAGCGAGCGGCGCTTGCGGATCAGGCTGCGCACGTTCGCGCCCGCCTTCCGCACGATGTCGAAGACCCCGTTCGTGCCCTCGTCCGCCTGCAGCCACACCGCGTATCGGCCGTCTCCGAGCGCTTCCACCCGGCCGTTGCGCTGCAGCGCCGCGAGCACGTCGGTGGTGGCGGGCTCGACCCGCAGCCGATACTCGCGCTCGACGCCCCGGGTCAGCTCCGAGAGGTCGCCCTGCGCGACGACGCGACCGCGCTCGAGCACGACCGCGCCGTCGCAGACGGCCTCGACGTCCTGCAGGATGTGCGTCGAGAACACCACCGATTTGCCGAGGCCGCGGCTGAGCTGGCGCACCAGGTCGAGCATCTCCCGGCGGCCGGCGGGGTCGAGGCCGTTCGTCGGCTCGTCGAGGAACAGGACGCGCGGGTCGTGCACCAGCGCGGCCGCCAGCTTCGCCTTCTGGCGCATGCCGGCGCTGTAGCCGGCGACCGGACGGTAGCGCTGCTCGTCGAGCCCGACCAGGTAGAGCACCTCGTGGGCGCGCCGCCACGCGTCGCGCCGCGGCAGCCCGCTCAGCATGCCGAGCAGCGCGACCATGTCGAAGCCGCTCGCCTGCGGCAGGTGGGCGTCGCGCTCCGGCATGTAGCCGACGTGCGCGCGCACCGCCGCCGGCGACGCGTCGGGAGGCAGATCCGAGAACCGCATCGTGCCGGACGCCGGCCGCACGAGGCCGAGCAGCGCTTTCAGCACCGAGCTCTTGCCGGCCCCGTTGCGTCCGAGCAGCCCGACGGAGCCGGTCTCGAACGCGACCGTCAGGTCGTCGACCGCGACGTGCTGCCCGTAGCGGATCGTCACGTGCTCGAGGCGGACCGTCATGCGGGCGACCGCCCGGTCTGACTTGCGGACCCGCCGAGGCGCGCGCTCCAGTCGTCCGCGACCGCCGGCGCGCGGGCCGCCACGGTGCTCCGCACGTCGACGCGCGCGCCGCCGAAGACGACCGTCTGGGTCCAGTGGCGACGGGCGGCGCCGCGGCCCAGCTCCGACAGGAAGACCCCGGACAGTTCGCGCACGGGATCGGTGTGCACCAGGACGCCGCCGGAATCGAGGGAGCGATGCAGCTGCCGCAAC
>CALKYL010000437.1 GCA_938003515.1 uncultured bacterium | reverse complement strand
GACCACCGAGATCTACACTCTTTCCCTACACGACGCTCTTCCGATCTCGGTCGGCACCGCGCCCGTCGGCTCCGTGAGTTCGGCCTCGCGCGCGGGCGGCAGCGGCCGCGGCGGCAGCCAGTCGACCGAGCCGTCGAAGCGGTAGCGCGCGGCGACGACCCGCAGCCGGCCGACCGACGCGTGGCGGCGCAGCACCTCGCTGCGCCGCAGCAGCTCGTGCGCCGTTCGGTGCGCGTGCTCTTCTTCACAGGCGGCCTGCAGCGCCGCGCCGCCGAGGTCGAGGTCGCGCGCCTTGCGCACCGCGGGCTCGATGCGCTCCAGCAGCTGCAGCACGGCCCGCGTGCGCCGGCTCTCGCGGCCGCTGCCGGCGTCCCCGAACTCGGAGATGGTCGCGGCCACGACGTCGCAGCCCTCGTGGCCGAGCACGACGCACAGCGGCACGCCGAGCCCGGTCACGGCCTGTTCGACCGACGCGATCACCTCGGGGCTCGCGACGTGGCCGGCGACGCGCACGACGCACAGGTCGCCGAGCCCGGCGTTGAACACGTGTTCGGGCGCGACGCGGCTGTCGCCGCAGGTCAGCACGACCGCGAGCGGGCTCTGGCCGCGGGCGAGCGTGCGACGCACGCCCTCGCCCGCCGGCTGCGGCACGCTGCGATCCGCGGCGAAGCGCCGGTTGCCTTCGCGCAAGACCCGCAGCGCCTCGTCGGGATCCTGCTGCGCGGGCGCGGCCGCCCCGAGGGCCAGCCAGAGGCAGGTGTGGGCCGTTCGTCGCGTCGAGACCATTCGCTGTCGCTCCCCGGTGGTAGGGGTGCCCGGTCGGGGCACCTGCCGGGTGCATCGGCCGGCGCCGCGTCGGAGCTGGCCCGGATGCGGGTCGGCGCGCTGGCACCGCGGCCAGCGCGCGCCGGCCGGAGCCCGGCCGGGCGTTGACGGCCGTCGGCACCGCGCTACCCTATTCGGCCTTCAATCCTGGACGTCGGTCCGGGATCGCCCGGGCGCCTGCGGCGGCGCCGGGTCCTCCGCGACGACCCTGCCGCGCCCGCATCCCGAACGCCTGCTACCGATGTCCACACCCACCCAGAAGCCCATGTCCGACCAGAAGGAGTCGAAGGAAGTCCAGCGCATCCGGGCCACCCGGAACTTCGGCGTCATCGCGCACATCGACGCGGGCAAGACGACGTTCAGCGAGCGCGTGCTCTACATCACCGGCAAGAGCCACAAGATCGGTGAGGTGCACGAGGGCGCGGCCACGATGGACTACCTGCAGGAGGAGCGCGACCGCGGCATCACGATCACGTCGGCCGCGACGTCGTGCGACTGGCGCAACCACCGGCTCAGCCTGATCGACACGCCCGGCCACGTCGACTTCACGGTCGAGGTGGAGCGGTCGCTGCGCGTGCTCGACGGCGCGGTCGGCGTGTTCTGCGCGGTCGCCGGCGTGCAGCCGCAGTCGGAGACGGTCTGGCGGCAGGCCAACCGCTACAAGGTCCCGCGCATCGCGTTCGTCAACAAGATGGACCGCACGGGCGCGGACTTCTACAAGGCCGTCGAGTCGATGCGCGCGCGCCTGAAGGCGAACGCCGTGCCGGTCGTCATGCCGATCGGCAAGGAGAAGAACTTCGTCGGCATCGTCGACCTGATCAAGATGAAGGCCTACGTGTGGGCCGACAACGACGCGCGCGAGATGACGGAGGGCGACATCCCCGCCGACCTCCTCGAAGAGGCGAAGCGCATGCGCGAGCAGATGGTCGAGGCCGTCGCCGAGTGCCACGACGACGTGCTCGAGAAGTTCGTCGAAGGCGAGGAGATCACGGTCGACGAGATCAAGATGGCGCTGCGGCGCGGCACGCTCGATCTCAAGGTCACGCCGGTCTACTGCGGTTCGGCGTTCAAGGACAAGGGCGTGCAGACGGTGCTCGACGCGATCGTCGACTATCTGCCGCACCCGCTCGACGTGCCGCCGATCGAGGGCATCGACCCCGAGACCAGCGAGAAGATCGTCCGGCCGCTGATGAGCGACCAGCCGTTCGCCGGCCTCGTGTTCAAGACGATCAGCGACCCGAACGGCGACCTGACCTTCATCCGCGTCTACTCGGGCGAGATGCGGCAGGGCGAGAAGTACTACAACGGCCGCACGCGCCGGTTCGAGCGCATCGGGCGACTGATGCGCATGCACGCGATCCAGCGCGAGCCCATCGACGTCGCGAAGGCCGGCGACATCGTCGCGGTCGTCGGCGTCAAGGAGGCGATCACCGGCGACACGCTGTCGACGCGCGAGCACCCGGTCGTCTACGAGGCGATGACGTTCCCCGAGACCGTCATCAGCATGGCGATCGAGCCCAAGTCGGCCGGCGACCGCGACAAGCTCTCGGCGGTCATCGGCAAGCTCGTGCGCGAGGACCCGACGTTCAAGGCGATCACCGACGAGCAGACCGGGCAGATGGTCATCTCGGGCATGGGTGAGCTGCACCTCGAAGTGAAGTGCAACATCATCAAGAACGACCACAAGATCCAGGTCACCGTCGGCAAGCCGAAGGTCGCCTACAAGATGACGCTCAAGGGGCCGAAGAAGGTCGAGGCGCGCCACATCAAGCAGACCGGCGGTTCGGGCCAGTTCGCGGTCGCGCGCGTCAACTTCAGCACCAAGGACGACGTCGAATACCTGGAGTTCATCGACGCGATCAAGGGCGGCTCGGTGCCGCGTGAGTACATCCCGGCGGTCGCGACCGGCATCGAGGCCGCGATCAAGGGCGGCGGCCGTGCCGGCTTCCCCTACTGCAAGATCGTCGCGGAGCTGTACGACGGCCAGTCGCACGACGTCGACTCGAGCGTGATGGCGTTCGAGGCCGCCGGCGTGCTGGCGTTCCGCCTCGCCGCCGAGGGCAACTCGCTGCTGCTCGAGCCGATCATGAAGATCGAGATCGAGATCCCGGAGGAGAAGACCGGCGACGTGATCGGCGACCTCTCGAGCCGCCGCGGCATCGTCGAGGAGATGGTGGCGAAGCCGGGCGGGGTCTCGGCGGTGACCGGCAAGGTGCCGCTCGCCGAGATGTTCCAGTACTCGACGACGCTGCGTTCGCTCACGCAAGGCCGCGGCACCTACACGATGGAGCCGGCGACCTACGAGCCCGTGCCGCCGAACATCGCCGAGAAGGTCCTCGCCGAGCTCGGCAAGGACTGAGCCCGTCGCCGTCCGCCGGCTCAGCGAAGGAGCTTGACGCCCTCGTGCGCGAGGGCGAGCAGCACGCACGGTTCGTCGCCCGGCTGGCCGATGGCCACCGGGCCGTGCTCGCTGCCCGGTTCGTAGCGGACCCGGGTCCCGCGGGTGTGCACCCCGGCCTCGTCGCGATAGCCCCCGCTGAGCACGAGCACCTCCTCGACGGCGCGGTGCCGGTGTGCCGGATACCCGCAGCCCGGCTGCATGCGGATCAGGGCGAGCACGCGCCTCGTGCGCTCGTCGCTGCGATAGAAGTGGACGAAGACACCCTCGTGGGACGTGCTGCGCCAGGGCACTGCGTCGAACGCCATGCCGAAGAGGGTAGCGGGCCGCCGCGAGGGCGGCTCCACCCCGTTCGGCGCGGCGTGGCCCTGGGGCTTTGGGCCGCGACGGCCTATCGTGGCGGCCGCCGATGAGCTCCTCGCACGAAAGCTGGTCGATCTCGATCCAGAAGGACTACCTCAAGTTCAGCGCCGCCCACTTCCTGATCTTCCCCGACGGCACCGCGGAGCGCCTGCACGGCCACAACTACAAGGTCTACGTGGACCTGCAGACGCGGCTGGACGAGCACGGCCTGGTCGTCAACTTCTCCGAGATCAAGCCGCTGGTCCGCAGGCTCTGCGACGAGCTCGACGAGCGCGTCCTGATCCCGGGCGCGCACCCGGTGCTGACCGTCGAGCGACAGGGCGAGCACTGCGACATCCGCTACCGCGAGCGGCGCTACCTGATCCCGGCGGACGAGGTGCTCGTGCTGCCGATCAGCAACTCGAGCGCGGAGAACCTCGCGACCTGGTTCGGCCACACCCTGCGCGAACGCATGCGGTCGGCGTGGCCCGGCCTCGAGGTCCTGCGGCTGTCGGTCGGCGTCGAGGAGACCACGGGCCAGCGCGGCACGTGGACGATCGAAGAGCGGCGCTGAGCCGCGTTCAGGCCTGCGGGAAGCCGTGCAGCCACCGCGCCGGCCCGCTGCCGCAGTTGCGCACGGTGTGCCGGGTGCCGGCCGGGATGCACAGCTCGTCGCCGGCCTGCAGCCGCAGGGTGCGTCCGTCCATGTCGATCTGGCACTCGCCCTCGAGCAGCATCACGAGTTCGTCGACGTCGTGCTCGAAGTCGTGCCAGATCTGCTCGGGGGGGTCGATCCACACCTCGCACGAGTAGCCGCGCGCCGCCCAGTCCCGGCGCAGGCTGTCGAGGTCGATCTTGGTGGGTTGCATCGGGACGTCTCCCTGTCGTCTGACGCAGGTGGTGGAACGGAGGCAGGCAGCCTTCGGTGGACCGAAGCAGACCACACCTCGGCAGGAATGGGAAGTCGCCCGGGCGCATGAACGCTTGCCGGTTCGGCGCGGCTCCTGCGAATCGGGTGCAAGTCCTTAGCCTGCGCGGCGAGCCGGTAACAGGGAGCCGGGAGAAGCTCCTGCCTCGCGATCCCGGGCCGTACAGAGGTCGAGGCTGGACGAGCCAGCCTCGACGGAGTTTGGGCGGGGCATGGGACACCGCCCGGTTGGTTTCCGTCCTCCAGATCCGCGATGCAAGCGCGAGACGTGCTGGCCGACCTTGCGATCGCCCAGCAGCACCAAGGGCTTACGCCCTGGAACAGACCCCTCTGATTCGCGATGCCGTCTCGGCGTCCGAGATGCTCGCACGGGATCCGAAGGACGGGAAAGAACCCCGCAGGGAGGCATGGTCCCTGCGGAACACCCGTTCAGACGGCCGCGTCGGGGTGCCGGGTTCCGTTGCGGCGACCAAAAAACCGCTGCTTCGCGCAGGTCGTTCCGCTGCAGGCTATTGCGGCAGCGCCACGGGCGTCAGGTCGCCGCTTCGGGCGACGTCGCGGATGTGGGCGTGCACCTGCATCGCGCGCTTCACGCACTGGTCGCTGTTGTGGTACTCGTACCGACCGAAGCGGCCGAACGTGATGTAGCCGCTCTCGTCGAACCAGCGGCGCACGCGGGCGATCCGGTCGCGGAAGCCCAGGTCCTGGTCGATGTAGGCGAAGCGGTTGTCGCACGCCTCGAGCAGCACGACGTGCTCCGGGTGCAGGATGCCGGCACGGCCGAGCCCGTCGACGACCGAGCGCAGCCAGGCGCCGTCGTCCGCGCGCAGCTCGCCGCGGTGCGTGACCTCCGCGAGGAAGCACCCGTGGCCGGGCGGCGCGTTGTGCGGCGAGTAGTTGCTGTAATAGGTCACGCGGTTGGTCGGTCCCTGCTCCGCGAACGGCAGGTAGATCCAGCTGAACGGCGGCAGCGGCTCGTCGAGCCGGACGCCGATCATGACGTTGATCAACGAGATCGGCTCGAGCGCGCGGATGTCGGCGCGCACGTGCTCGGGGATCTCCGCGATCGCGCCTTCGATCAGCGGCAGGGGCACGGTGTTGACGACCAGATCGAACGACTCGCCGTCGACGGCGAAGCCCTCGCCGCGGCGCTCCACGCGCTGGACTTCGGCGCCGCACCGGAGCTCGAAGCCGCCGTCGTGCACCGCGCCGCGGACCATCGTCTCGAAGCCGCCCCGCAGCGGGAACCAGAACGTCGCCTGATGCCGGTAGCCCTCGGTGTCGATGCCGATCGCCGAGCGCACGATGTCCTCGATCGGCGCCTCCGGCACGCGGCCCGCGACCCAGTCGCTGGCCATCGTGCGCAGGTCGCGCTTCCAGATCTTCTCGTTGTAGGGAACCATGAAGTGGCGGGCGAATCCGTCGCCCATGCGCCACTGGATCCAGTCGCCGAAGTTCTCCGGGCACGGGGCGCCGGTGCGACGCGCCGCGTAGGCCTCGACGTAGCCCGTCATGCAGTCGACGATCGCGTCCTTGGTCAGGTGTCCGACCCCGTTTTCGAACGGGTAGGGCACCCAGCGGTCGTGCCAGCGGATCTTCGTGTTGCGCACGGTCCGCTGCGTGCCGGATTCCCCGCCGCAGCGGGCGAGCTGCCAGGCGAGCACGTCCTCGTCCTTCGAGAACAGGATGTGGCCGCCCGCCTCGTCGAACGTGAACTCTCCGATGCGACGGCTCTTGCACAGGCCGCCCGGCCGTTCGGCCTTCTCGAGCACGACGACCCGGTGGCCGTCGGCCGCCAGCATGCGGGCGAGGGCGACACCGGAGATGCCGCCGCCCAGAACGGCGATCTTCACGTCTTCGACTCCGGCGGTGGGCGGCGCATCGGGCGCAGAATGCTACCGCGCACGCGCGGGTGGTGACGAGGCCAAACGGCGCGAGACTTCCCCCGGGACATGCTCGATAGTGTCGCGCCCTTGGCGACGGCAGAACCGGCAGATCCCGATCCGATCCGTCTCGCCCCGGCGGCGGAGCGCGCGGCAGTGCTGGCGCTCGCCGCGACCGCCTTCGCGCTCAACCTGAACACGAACGTGCTCGGCGCGCTGCTGCCGTTCGTGCGCGCCGAACTCGGCATCGACGGCGACGGCGGCGCGCTGCTCGTCGCGGCGGCGGGCTTCGGGTCGGCTGCGGGCGCCCTGCTCGTCGGGCCGCTGTCCGCGCGCTGGGGGCGCCGGCGCGCGCTCGAGGCCGGCCTGGTGGTCTTCGTCGCGAGCAGCGCCGGCCACGTGGTCGCCGCGTCGTTCTGGCCGTTTCTCGCGCTGCGCACCCTCTCGGGCCTCGCCGTCGGCCTCGCCTACGCGGCCGCGTCGGCGTGCGCGGCCGACCTCGCGCCCTACGCGCGGCGCGGCGCCGTGATGGGCCGCTTCAACGCCGGGCTGTTCCTCGCGATCCCGGTCGGCCTGCCGCTGACCGTGCTGCTGGCGGTGGCGGGCCACTGGACCTGGATCTTCGCCGTGCAGGCGCTCGTGGGGCTCGGCGCCGGTCTGGCGACGCGCCGCTTCGTGCCCGGCGACGGGACGGCTGGGCCGGCGGCCGGGTTGTCCCCGCTGCGCAACGCGGGCGTGGTCCCCGGCCTCGTGGCCACGATGCTGCACGTCGGTTCGTTCTTCACGGTCGTGCAGCTCGCGACGGCCTGGCTCGACGACACGGGCCTGGTCGCGAAGGAGCGGCAGATGTGGGTCTGGGTCGGGCTCGGCGCGCTGTCGGTCGCCGGCAGCGCCGGCTTCGCGCGGCTCTCGGACCGCGTCGGCAAGCGGCTGTTCGTGCTCGCGACCTCTGCCGTGCTGGTCGGGTGCTTCCTGCTGCTGGCCCGTGGGCCGTCGCCCGGCGTGCTGCTCGTCGTCGCGTGTGTGCTCGCGCTCGCCGCGGCCGCGCGCACCGGGCCGCTGCAGGCGCTCCTGTCGGGGCTCGTGCCGGCGGGCCGGCTCGGCGCGCTCCTGGGGCTGCGCGGCTTCCGCGTGCAGCGCGGGGTCGGGACGTTCGCCCTGGGGGCCGGGGCGCTGCCGGCCGAGCTCGGCTTCGAGGGCGTGCTCGTGCTCGCGGCCGGCTGCCAGTTCCTGTCCTATCTGGCGATCCGCCTGGGTGTGCACGAGCCCGCCGACAAGCCGTGACCGGGGACGGCCACGTCCGGGTTGGGACTGCGCTGTCGCCGCTCCGTCCGCCGAACCGCCCGAACCACCGATGAAGCGCTCCCCGCTGGCCGCCTCTCCGCTCGCCGGCCTCCTGTTCGCGCTGTCGGTGCTGCCCTCGTGCCGCACCTGGACGACGCAGTACTTCGTCGGCTCCGAGGACTACGAGCTCGCGCGGGTCACGGCCTCGGACGGCGCCGTCGAGATCTTCCGGCTGCAGGGCGCGGACACGCTGCGCGTCGAGACCCGCTACGAACGCGAGCGACCGTTCCTCGGCCTGCAGGTCGTCGAGCTCGACAAGCCGCGCGCCGAACGGCGGGGCGTCAAGCCGTACTCGGGCCTGCTCGTGACCGGCACCTACCCAGAGTCGGCCGCGCGGCTGGCCGGCGTGCGCGCCGACGACGTGGTGCTCGACGTGGGTGGAGCCGAGGTCGTCTACGCCGAGCAGCTCGTCCAGGCGGAGGCCGGCCTCGACGAGCAGGAGACCGTGCTGGTGCGCCTCGTGCGGGGCGACGAAGAGATCGCGCTGGCGCTGCGCACGCAGCTGTTGCGCGAGGACGTGACCGACGTGCAGCAGATCCCGCTCGAGCCGGCGCCGGCGAGTCCGCGGCCCTACGCCGGCGTCACGCTGCGTGGCATCCCGCCCGCCTGGTGCGAGCGCATGTTCGGCGAACCGCGCAACGCCGTCGTGGTCAGCACCGTCGAGGTCGGGTCGCCGGCCTGGCTCGCCGGCGTGCGCGGCGGGGATCTGATCGAGACGGTCGACGGGGAGCCCGTGCCGCGCGTCGACGAACTGGCGCGCGCGATCGCCGCGAACGGACAGATCGAGCAGCCGATGACCTGGCTCGTCCGCCGCGAGGAGGGACGCACCCACGAGGCGGTGATCGCGCTCTCCGACTACAGCGGCGAAGCCAACTTCTTCGTGCCGCTCCTGGTCGACGTCACCAACGGCGTCTACGAGGACCGCTGGCGCCTCGGCCTCGGGTTGATCATGGGCAACCGCAACCGCTACGTCGCCGACGCGTCGACGCGCCGGGTGCAGACGCGCAACGTGTTCAGCGCGCTGCTCGGGCTGATCAAGGTCGACGCCCGGCCGACCGAGACGCGCGTGCGGCTGCTCTGGTTCATCAAGTTCGACACGTAGCGCCCGCGCCGCGCGCGACCGCGCCGGCAGGCGTGCGGGATCCGGGCGCTCCTAGCGCTGGCAGCCGGCGCACCAGTAGGTGCTCCGCCCCTGTTGGACCGTGCGCCGGATCGTGCCGCCGCAGCGGCGGCACGGCTCGCCGGCGCGCTCGTAGACGCAGAGCTCGCGCGCGAAGTAGCCGGCGTCCTCGGCGACGCCCACGTAGTCGCGGAACGACGTCCCGCCTGCGGCGATCGCCGCCTCGAGC
>CALKYL010000436.1 GCA_938003515.1 uncultured bacterium | reverse complement strand
GGCGCCCGCGGTCCGGCTGCGGCGGTTCCACGGCGCCTTCGCGAGCAGCATGCCCATGCCGCACCAATCGGTCACGCCGGCGAACACGAGTCCGGCGCCCACGAACGCCGACAGGCCGTAGAAGCCCGGATGCACCAACGCGCCGAGTCCGGCGCCGAGCAGCACCATCCCGCCCGCCGCGATGCGCACCTGGCGCTCGAGCGACATGCCGGCGCGGCCCTTCTCGGTCGCGCCCCCCGCCGCGCGGAACGCCTCGATGCCGCCCTCGACGACGCGCAGACCGGCGACGGAGAGCCGCTCCAGGGTCTGCTTGGCCATGCGGGCGCGCTGGCCGCTGCGACACAGGATCAGGCGCGGGGCGGGCGTCGCCCGCACCTCGTCGACGCGCTGCTCGATCTGGTCGAGGGGGATCAGGCGCGAGCCCGGGATGTGTTCGCCGTCGTATTCGGCCCCGGTGCGCACGTCGACGACGCTGGTCGCGCCGCCGCCGGCGACGAGCCGCACGGCTTCGGCGGCAGGGATCGGGGACGGGATGTCGACGCCCTCCTTGTTGAGCCGCAGCAGGTCGTCCATGTTGGCCGGCCGCGGCGGCGGATTGGCCGTCAGCTGCCGCACGAACTCGTCCCGATCGCGCATGCGCAGCCACGCGTTGTCGCGCCGCTCGTCGCCGAGGGTCGTGCGCACGCGGCCCTGGTAGTCGTGGCCCGGATAGACGATCGTGTCGTCCGGCAGTTCGTCGAGCAAGCCGTGCAGCGAGTCGTACAGCTGCCCCGCGTCGCCGCCGAGGAAGTCCGTGCGCGCGACGCCACCGATCAGCAGCGTGTCGCCGGAGAACACCGCGCCGTCGACGAGCAGCACGATGTGGTCCGGAGTGTGTCCAGGCGCGAACCGCACGCGGACCGCGACGTCGCCGAGGTGCAGCGCGTCGCCGTCCGCCGGATGCCGCGCGACGCCGACGTGGCCGCCCTTCGCGTGGGCGATCCGCGTGCTCGAGCAGCGGGCCGCGACCGCGGCCGAACCGGACGGGTGATCGGCGTGCGTGTGCGTGTCGACGACGTAGGGGAGCTTCCAGCCGTGCTCCGCGACCAGCGCGGCGACGTCGTCGACGAGGTCGAGGTGCACGTCGATCGCCATCGCCTGCCCGCTCGACGGGTCGGCCAGCACGTAGGTGCGGCATCCCTGCGGGTGCAGCAGCGGCACGACGGTCAGCGGGCCGACGGTCTCGTCGGCGAGAGTCCTGGTCTCGAGGGTCGTCATGGGATCGGTTCCGGCTTCGGGACTGCGTTGCTACCCTTGATCGTATGCAAATGTTTTCATAACTTCAAGGCATGCCGAGGAGCCCGAACGGGTCTACGCCCTTGTCCGAAGCCCAGCTCGAAGCGCTCGCGCGGCGCTTCCGGGCGCTGGGCGTCGCGAGCCGCCTGCGCGTGCTCGACGCCCTGATGGTCGGCCCGCTGACGATGGGCGAGCTCGAGCACGCCACCGGCCTGTCGCAGTCCAACCTGTCGCGCCAGGTCACCGAGCTGGAACAGGCGGGCTGCGTCGCGCGCGCGCGCCTCGGCCGCGAGGTCGAGGTGCGCATCGCCGACCCGAGCCTGAAGAAGCTGTGCGAGCTGGTGTGCGGCTCGCTCGAGCGCCAGGCTTCGGCCGCGCATGCGTCGCTGCGCCGGACCTGATCCCGCGCTCCGACCGGCGGCCGTCGCCGGACCTCGGCCGGTTGCGGCGGCCGACCGGCGGATCTGCTAGGGTCTTCGCCCCGCTCGCGGCCGGTGCCGCGGCGCCACCTCGCCACCATGACCGACGCCCCCAAGATCGTCTACACCCACACCGACGAGGCCCCGGCACTCGCCACCTGCTCGTTCCTGCCGATCGTGCAGGCGTTCCTGCACGGATCCGGCATCGCGGTCGAGACCCGCGACATCTCGCTCTCGGGCCGGATCCTGGCGGCGATGTCCGATCTCCTGCCGCCGGCGCAGCGGGTCGACGACGCGCTCGCCGAGCTCGGGCGGCTGGCGCTGCGGCCGGAGGCCAACATCGTCAAGCTGCCGAACATCAGCGCGTCGGTGCCGCAACTCAAGGCCGCCGTCGCCGAGCTGCAGGCCAAGGGCTTCGCGCTGCCCGACTATCCCGACGAGCCCGCCGACGACGTCGAGCGCGGCCTCAAGGCGCGCTACGACCGCGTGAAGGGCAGCGCCGTCAACCCGGTGCTGCGCGAGGGCAACTCCGATCGGAGGGCGCCGGCGGCGGTCAAGGCGTTCGCGCGCGCCAATCCGCACCGCATGGGCAAGTGGAGCCGTGACTCGAAGTCCCACGTCGCCAGCATGGGCGACGGGGACTTCCGCGCGAACGAACGCTCATCGACGGTGCGCGACGCGACGTCGCTGACGATCGAGCACCTCGGCGACGACGGCACGAAGACCAGGCTGCGCGACTCCATCCGCGTCGAGGCCGGCGAGGTCGTCGACGCCAGCTTCCTGAGCGTCGCGGCGCTGCGCGCCTTCCTCGCCGAACAGGTGGCGGACTGCAGGCAACAGGGCGTGCTGTTCTCGCTGCACCTGAAGGCGACGATGATGAAGGTCTCCGACCCGATCCTGTTCGGCTACGGCGTGCGCGCTTGGTTCTCCGGGCTGTTCGCCAACCACGGCAACAAGCTCGAGGAGATCGGCGCGGACCCGCGGAACGGGCTCGGCGACGTGATCGCCAAGATCGCGGCGCTGCCCGCGGCGGAGCGGCGGCCGCTGCAGGCCGACGTCGACGCGGCGCTCGCCCGCGGCGCCGGCATCGCGATGGTCGACTCCGACCGCGGCATCACCAACCTGCACGTGCCGAGCGACGTGATCGTCGACGCGTCGATGCCGGCCATGATCCGCGACTCCGGCCGCATGTGGAACCGCGCCGGGGAGCTCCAGGACACGAAGGCCGTGATCCCCGACCGCTGCTACGCGGGCGTCTACCAGGCCGTCATCGACGACTGCAAGGCGCACGGCGCGTTCGACCCGAAGACGATGGGCAGCGTGCCGAACGTCGGGTTGATGGCGCAGAAGGCCGAGGAATACGGCTCGCACGACACGACGTTCTAGATACCGGCCGACGGGCTCGTGCGCGTCGTCGACGCAGCCGGCACGACCCTGATGGAGCACCGCGTGGCCGCTGGCGACGTCTGGCGCATGTGTCGGGTCAAGGAGGCACCGGTGAAGGACTGGGTCCGGCTCGCGGTGACCCGCGCGCGCGCGACCGGCGCACCGGCGGTGTTCTGGCTCGACCGCGATCGGGCGCACGACCGCGAGCTGATCGACAAGGTCGAGACGTTCCTGGCCGAGCACGACACCGACGGCCTCGAGTTCCACGTGCTCGCGCCGATCGAGGCGACGAAGTTCTCGCTCGCCCGGCTGCGCGCGGGTCAGGACACGATCTCGGTCACGGGCAACGTCCTGCGCGACTATCTGACGGACCTGTTCCCGATCCTCGAGCTCGGCACGAGCGCGAAGATGCTGTCGATCGTGCCCCTGATGAACGGGGGCGGGCTGTTCGAGACCGGCGCCGGCGGATCGGCGCCGAAGCACGTGCAGCAGTTCGAGAAGGAGAACCACCTCCGCTGGGACTCGTTGGGCGAGTTCCTCGCGCTCGCGGCGTCGTTCGAGCACGTCGCCGACCGCTACGACCACCCCGCGGCCCGCGTGCACGCGAAGGCGCTGGACGAGGCCGCGGCGCAGTACCTGCTGCAGAACCGGGCGCCGTCGCGCAAGGCCGGCGAACTCGACAACCGCGGGAGCCACTTCTACGTGGCGCTCTACTGGGCGCAGGCGCTCGCCGCGCAGTCCGACGACGCCGCGCTCGCCGCGCGGTTCGCGCCGATCGCGGAAGAGCTGGCGGCGAACGAGGCGAAGATCGTCGCCGAACTGAACGCGGTGCAGGGTCGTCCGATCGACGTCGGCGGCTACTACCGGCCCGACCCCGAGCTCGCCGCGAAGGCGATGCGTCCGAGCGCGACCCTCAACGCGATCGTCGCGCGCGCAGCCGCCGGCTGAGCGCCGCCTCAGCGCTGCAGGTAGCGGAACAGGATCTGCTCCCACAGGGGGCTCGCCCGCACCTGCAGCAGCGCGTGGTTGAGGCGCTCGCGCAGGGGGCTCTGCTGCGGCAGGGTCACCGCGTAGTCCTGCAGCTCGAAGGTCTCGGGCAGCACGCGCAAGGCGCCGGCGTGGCCGCGCGCGACCTCGTACTCGAGCAGCGGCGCGTCGTGCACCAGGGCGTCACCGACCCCGTCGGCGAGCCGGCGCAGCCCTACCTCGACGTTGGGAACCGACTCGTAGGCGATGCGCTCGCGACGCAGGAACTCGGCGCCGCTCGTGCCGTCGACGGCGAACGCGCGCACGTGGCGCAGGTCGTGGTGGTCTCGGATCACCGCCTCGAAGTGGCCGACGGTCAGCGCCGACGCGATCGCGCCGGTCAGCACCGACAGCAGGAGGATGCTGACCAGCATGCTCGACGCGGCGAGCACCCGGCCGGCCACGCTCGCCGGGAAGATGCCCTTGTGGCCGAGCAGCATGATCGTCGACCACCAGAGGCCGTTGCTGACCCCGCGGCGCTGGCTCTCGGCGAACTGCGGGTTGCGCCGGTGCTCGAACAGCCAGAACAGGTAGCCCGCGGCGACGAGCGCGCGCAGCACCGAGCCGACGAGCGTCAGGAACGGCCACGAGAACACGCCGCGCACGATGCGCTCGACGCCGGAGCCGCCGTCGCTGCGCACGGCGACGCCGAGCCCCGTCGCGAAGTAGGGGTGGGAGAAATCGACCTTCTCCTCGCGTTCGGCGGTGACGCTGATCGCCGCGATGCCGAGGTCGAAGTCACCCGAGGCCACGCCCGCGACGAGCTGCTCGGGCGTCTCGACCTCGCGCAGCTCGTAGCGCACCTCGAGCCGGCGGGCGAGCTCGTGCAGCAGGTCGATGCTGATGCCGGTCCACTCCCCGGACGGACTCCGGAAGGCGAACGGCGCACTCGACTTGGTCGCGACGACGAGCGGCTCTTGGGCGACGGCGACCGTCGCGCCGCGCATCCAGACGAGCGCCGTGCACAAACACCGCGGCATGCGCGGAGCGTACGCCGCCGCGCGAGGTCGGTCCAGCGCGACCGTGGAGCGCGGCGCGCGCCGGCGCTACCCTCGGTGCATGCGCACGCTGACGATGACGCTGACGATGATCGCCGTCTCGCCCGCCGCCGCGACGCCGGGTCAGGAGCCCACCGCGCGCGTGCTGACCGTCGCGACCAAGGAGACGCCGCCGTTCGTCGTGCGCGACGGCGACGGCTGGACCGGGCTCAGCATCGAGCTGTGGCGGCTGCTCGAACCGCGCCTCGGCGTGACCTCGAGGTTCGTCGAACGCGACCTGCAGGGCATGCTCGACGGCGTCGCCGACGGCACGGTCGATCTCGCGCTCGCCGCGATCACGATGACTCCGGATCGCGAGGAGCAGATCGACTTCACCCATCCGTTCTTGAACTCCGGGCTCGGCATCGCGACGCGGGGCCGTGAGGAAGGCATGCTGACGGCGCTGCTCGCGCGCGTCTTCTCGCTCGACCTGCTGCGCGCGCTGTTCGCGTTGTTCGTCGTCCTGACCGGCTGCGGGCTGCTCGTGTGGCTGTTCGAGCGCCGCGCCAACCCCGATCAGTTCGGCGGCAAGGGCCTCGCGGGGCCCGGCGCCGGCTTCTGGTTCTCGGCGGTGACGATGACGACGGTCGGCTACGGCGACAAGGCGCCGATGACGCTCGGCGGCCGCGTCGTCGCGCTGGTGTGGATGTTCGCGAGCATCATCGTGATCTCCGGCTACACCGCGTCGATCGCGTCGGCGCTGACCGTCGACCGCATGTCGGCCGTGATCCGCGGGCCGGAAGACCTGCCCGGCGCGCGCATCGGCACGCTGACGGGCTCTGCCGCGACGCGCTGGCTGCAGGAGCGGCGGCTGGCCTTCTCCGGCTACGCCGACCTGCGGCAGGCCTTCGACGACCTCGAGCAGAGCCGGCTCGATGCGATCGTCTACGACGCGCCGATCCTCAGCTCGATGACGGCCGGCAGCGACACCCTGCGCGTGCTGCCGCACATCCTGCGGCAGGAGCAGTACGCGATCGCGCTGCCGCGCGGAAGCGAGCTGCGCGAACCGGTGAACACGGCGCTGCTCGAGCTGCTGCAGACCGAGCAGTGGTCGTCGCTGCGCACGCGCTACCTCGGCAACTGAGGCGAGCCGCGGCGGGCGAAGCGTCGCTGCCATCGGCGCAGCGTCGCCGCTCCGCGTCGCCGGGATCCGGGGCGTCGGCGTTCACCTACGGTCCGATCGCGCGCGGCGCCGAAAACCCGACGAGACCGATCTCGGGAGAAGCCGATGAAGAAGATCCTGCCGTCGTGCGCCGCCGCGCTCTGCCTGCTCGCGAGCTGCGAGCTGATCGTCACCCCGCCCCCGCCGCCGCGCGTGCCCGAACCCGCGCCGGCGCCAGGCGGCGAGCCCGCGCCGCAGCCCGGACCGTACGCGCATCTGCCGCAGCGCCAGAGCTACAGCCCGATGTCGAGCGTCGAGCTGAAGCCCGGCTGCTACGTCGGCGACTTCGTGCTCGGCCGGTCGCAGATCCGGGTCCAGGGCGCCGGTCAGGACCAGACGATCATCGACGGCAACCTCGTGCTGCAGACCCAGTGCGAGGTGTCGCACCTGACGGTGACCGGCCACGTGATCTTCAAGGGCCACCAGGCGAAGTTGATCGACGTCGACTTCTACGGTCAGGTGCAGGACCACGGCATGCAGAACCGGTACTGACCGAAACGTGGCCCGCGCGAACGACGGTGCATGCGCGCCGGCTCGGCCGGATCACGGCACCCAACGGCCCGCGTAGACCGAGTCCCGGCAGTTCGACAGCGCCCCGTCGAGCGTCACCCACTGCGCCCACAGCGTCGAGCCGAACGGCGTCGCCGGCATCGGCACGGAGATCTGCGCGGTGCCCGCGCCCCCGACCAGCTGCACCGCGATCACCTCGGGCGCCACGAACAAGGGGCACGGGCAGCCGAGCACGGGGATCGCCGTCGGCAAGAGGTCGAACCCGAGCGCGCACAGCGCGAAGTCGTTCGGCGCCCCGCCGGTCAGGTCGATCTCGCCCGTCGCGCCGGTCGTCCACGCCCCGGAGAAGCCGATGCCGAGCGTCGCGCACGTGCACGTGTCGACGCGCACGTGCAGGACCTGTTCGGGCGTCGACGCGATCCAGCGGTAGACGAGGTCGAGTTCGCAGCGGTTCCGGTTGTCCGCCGGGAACAGCGCGCCGCCGACGATCGGCCACGACGGCTGGACCACGCCGGTCGGCAGCACCAGCGTCTCGACGCCGAAACCCGCCCCGGTCGACGCGCGGTAGACCGCGTCGCCGTTGTCGTTGAAGTAGGCGACGTAGGCGTTGCCGAACGCATCCGTGGCGATCGCCAGCCGGTTGTCGAGGCTGTAGTTGGCCGGCGGCGTGTGCACGACCGTCGGCGCCGACCACGCGCCGCTCACGAGGGTGCGGTAGCGCACCTCCGACTGCGAGGTCGACAGCCAGTGGTTGTAGACCGCGTGCACGACGCCCTGCGGATCGACCGAGAGGTCGCCCGTGTTGTCCTGCCGCACCGTGCCGTCGCCGAGGATCTCCTGTGCCCCCCAGCCGCCGTTCCAGGCGCGGTAGACCCAGTCCCCTCCGCCGGCGTTGTTGTAGAAGACCGTGTGCACGGTGCCGTCGGGCGCCACCGCGAGCCGCGGACGCTGTGAGGAGAGCGACACCGACATGACGCCGAGGTCGACCGGCGCGGGCGTGACCGGCCAACCCGACGCCGTGCGCTCGACGCGCAGGAGCCGCGTGACCCAGTTGGACGGGCCCTGCGCGGTCAGATACACGGCCGGCTGGCCGTTGCCCGCGTCGTCGACGGCCGCGACCTCGATGGCGTCGGACCGCCGGAGGTTGGTCGCGCCGACGTATGCCGTCGTGTCGAGGACGTCGGTCACGGGCACGCCGCCGACCGGATCGACCGCGCGGTAGTAGAACTCGTAGAAGCTCGGATAGGAGGCGCGGCCCCAGGCGATGTGCAGCACGCCGTCCACGGTCGCCGTGACGGCGGCGTAGTTCGTCGGCACGTTCGTCGTGATCCCCGAGCTGGCGTCGTTGATGCCGCCGGCGATCGCCACCTGATTCCATGCCGAGGCGCCTTCCGGTCGGCGCCACAGCGTGACCTCGCCGGTGTCGACGAACGCCACCAGATACTGCGTGTCGTCGAAGCGGCACAGCGATCGGCGCCCCGGCCGGTGCTGCGGACCGGAGGTGACCTGCGCGATCACCTGCCCGGCGAGCAGCGCGAACGCCGCGAACGAGAGGACGGAGCGGACGGAGGAGTGGCTTCGCATGGCTTTGGTCGTGGGCGTGACGAGTCCGCGCATCGTATTCCGGTTCGGACCGCGTGGGTCGCCGGAGCCCTCCCGCGCGCGCGGTCGGCACACCAACGGGACGATCGCGAGCCGCCGTCCGCCGACGCCGTGCCGCCGACGCCGAAGCGCCGCTCGCGCATTCGCGTCGCTCCGGTAGCACCCCTGCGGCGGATCTCGCAGAATGCGCGGCGGTCGCCATGCGCGTGCTCCTGGTCAGCCACAACGCCCTGCCCCACCACCGCGCGGGGGTCGAGACCTACACCCACCAGCTCGCGCAGGAGCTCGGTCGGCGGCACGAAGTCACCGTCGCGACGACCCGCAAGGTGATCTCGCTCGCGACCGGGACCACGCGGACCTACCAGCACGAGGGCGTGAACACACTCGAGGTGGTGCACAACCTCGACGGCGACGACGTCGCGTCGACGTGGCACAACCCGGTGATGGAGCGCGCCTTCGAGGACGTGCTGTCGGCCACGCGACCGGACGTCGTGCACTTCCAGCACGTCATGTACTGGTCGGCGCGGCTGCCGGCGCTCGCCGCGGCGCGCGGCGCCCGGCGCGTCTTCACGCTGCACGACTTCTTCCTGATGTGCGCGCGCATGGGGCAGCTGATCGACTACCGCGGCTCGTCGTGCGAGGGTCCG